>NZ_NEJY01000024.1:0-129154 GCF_002113255.1 Pseudomonas sp. B14(2017) | reverse complement strand
GGTTTTGGGCCTGGTGTTGGTGCTGCTGTTCGCTTGGCGGGGGCGGGCGGGGGCTGCGGCGAGTCAGGTTGCTGTGTAACAGGTGGAGATCTTCGGGGGCGCTTTGCGCCCCATCGCGACACAAGGCCGCTCCTACAGGAAACCGCGATTCCTTGTAGGAGCGGCCTTGTGTCGCGATGGGCTGCAAAGCAGCCCCACAGTTTTGCCCATCACGGCGTACCGTTACGGCCATGCAGGTGATAGGCCGGGCGCTCGCTCAGCCGCTCGTAATAATCGCGCACGGCCGGCAGGTGCGGGTGCTCGAACGGCGTTTCGAACCAGCGGTTGACCGACAGGCCAATGGGGATGTCGGCCAAGGTGAACTGGCTGCCGGCCACGTAGGCACCGGTGCTTGCCAGCTGGCGGTCGAGAATGTGCATGTAGCGCGCCCAGTCCGCGCAGCCGGCGGCCAGGGCCTGTGGGTCCTGGTGGGCGGGTGAGTGCCTGACCAGCGACATGAACGCGTAGCTCCAGGAACGGTTGAGGTCCGAGGCCTGCCAGTCGATCCACTGGTCGATCCTGGCCCGCGCCTGCGCTTCGCCCGGGTAGAACCCGGTGGCGCCATAGCGCGTGGCCAGGTAGCGGATGATGCTGTTGGATTCCCACAGGGTGAAGTCGCCATCCTGGATCACCGGGATCATGGCGTTGGGGTTCAACGCAAGGAACTCGGCGCTGTCCGTGGGCTTGAAACCCGCCCCCCAGTCTTCGCGCTCGAACGCGACCTCGAACTCGGCGCACGCCCACAGGACTTTTCGTACATTGATGGAGGAGGCTCTGCCCAGTATCCGTAGCATGGTGTTCATCCTTGTGGGGGGAGATTGATCGTCCGTCACTGCCGGTTGCCGGTCAAGAGCCTGAGTGGTGGTGGAGCATCCCCTTTGTAGGTTCCTTGTAGTCCATTTCCGAAAGTAAGCCTTTCCACCCCCAAGGTTATTGTGGCGGGGCATGCAGCGCCCTAGTCTCGGCACGCTCGTAACCCCGAGGAATGGACATGGACAAAGACACTCCGAAAGAAAGCAGCAACCTCAATGTCGTGCGTGCAGCGGGCCGTTTTGGCAACGGCGGCGCCGAACTGGTGCAGATGAACGCGCAGCTGCCAATGCGTACGGCGCTGATGGAGGCCTCGAGCATCATGGGCTGCATTACCGAACTCACCCGCAAGGCCATCGACCGGCCCGGTGACCGCAAGGCGATGATGCAGGCCACGTATTACCTGGCAGGCATGGCCAAGGCGCTGATCGACGGCCAGTTGCAGCAGTTGCGCCAGGCTCGGGGAGGCGAGCAGGAGCCTTAGTCAGGCTTGCCTGGGGGCCATGAACTTGGCACCCTTGGCCAGTTTGAATCTCTGTATCACGACAGAAGGAAGTTCGCATTGAGCTGGGACAAGGTGGGGAAACTCCTCGTAGCCGTGCTGCTTGGCCTGATGGTCCTGCTGGCCGCCTATGGGTTGCTCAGGGGCAACCCGCGCCTGGAGGCATCGCTGACCTATGCCTACCTCACCTATCCCAGCCAGTTCAGCGAACGCATCACCAAAGCCAGCGAGCAGCTCAAGTACGAGCAGTTGCAGGGGCGTATCAATGCCATCAGCGAGGGCGGGTTGAGCCACGATCAGGTCGAGCGGCTGATCGAAATGGCCCAGGCGCCGTATGCCCAGTTGTTCGCCAAGCCCTTCGAGGCCGGGCTGGTCGACCACCGTACCGGTCTGCTCATCGAGCTGCGCAACAGCGGTGATGCGCAGGTGCGCCTGGTGAAAATCCGCCTGCCGGCGAAAGGCCTGGTGCAGGTGCGCGATGCAGCTGGCAATGACACCATCCTGGAAACCTCCACCATGCAAGCGGACATCCCCGTCATCGAGCCGGGTGGCGCGTGCAAGGTATGGGTGTATTTCGATGCGGACTACTCGCAGATCCGCCAGGGCGGGGTCAGCATCAGTCACGCCGATGGCAAGGCTGACATACAGGTTTACCGCGAGGTCATCGGTTTCCCGGCCTGGGTGGCCCGTTACAGCCGCGAGCTGATAGTGCTGCTGGGCATATTGGCGGCCAGCGTGCTGGGCCTGGGGTATGCCTGCCTGTCGCGTCGGCGCGTGGCGTGAGCTTGCCGGGCGTGTCTTCAGGGCAAAGGACATTTGCCGTAAACTCAACAATCGCCCGTTGACAACCCTCTATAGTGCTCGGCATTACAAGACCCATGCCGAGCCTGCCCGATGATCCCCTCCCTGGACTCCATTTTTTCCCGCCTGCGCCTGCGTCAGTTACGCCTGCTCATCGAACTGGACCGTTGCGGCTCCCTGCACAAGGCGGCGGAGGCCATGGCGATTTCCCAGCCCGGGGCCACCAAGGCCTTGCGCGAGGTGGAAGAGGTGCTGGGTGTGCCGTTGTTCCAGCGCCTGCCCAGCGGCCTGGTGGCCAATGACGTAGGCCGTTGCGTGATGCGATATGCGCGCTTGATTCACAGTGACCTGGGGCATTTGCGCGAAGAGGTGCTTGGCATCGTCCAGGGCCAGGGTGGGCGGCTGGCGGTGGGTAGCATCATGGGTGCCATGCCGACCCTGGTCGGCGCCCTCGGGCGGTTGCGCCGCAAGCAGCCGCAACTGGCGGTGGAGATCGCCGAGAACACCAGTGCCAACCTGCTGGCCCAGCTTGATGAAGGGCGCCTGGACCTGGCCATCTGCCGGCCAGGGCTGGGCCGCAACGCGGCGGACTACGCCTTTGTCGAACTGGCCCAGGAGCCGCTGGCGGTGGTCGCGCACCCGCAGCACCCGCTGGCCGGTGCGGCGGCGCTGGAAGTTGGCGACCTGAGCCAGTACCGCTGGATTGTCTACCCGGCGAACATGCCAATGCGCCAGGCGCTGGAGCGTGAATTGAGCGAGGCGGGGGTGGAGGTGCCACGCTACCCGCTGGAAACCTTCTCCACCTTTGCCACCTTCATGCTGCTGGAAGACGACCCGACGCTGGTGGCGGTGATCCCCAGCGCCGTGGCGGCCTTTGCCGAGCAGCGCGGGTTGCTGGTGTCGCTGGCAGTGAAGCTGCGGGCACTGAGCGAGCCGTTCGGGATCGTGCACCGGGTGGCAGCGCCGCTGTCACCGGCGGCGCGGTTGCTGGTGGAGGAGCTTACGGCCGGTTGAGCCCTGTTGCGGCCCCCTATGGGAGCGGGTCTACCCGCGAAGAATACGACGCGGTGGATGGCACCGGCTACGCCGGTGTTCGCGGCCACGGCCGCTCCTACAGGTACAGCGTGATCCCGAAGCCTGCGCCGTCCCTGTGGGAGCGGGTTCACCCGCGAAGCAGGCGACGCGGTGGATGGCACCGGCTGCGCCGGTGTTCGCGGCTGAAGCCGCTCCCACAGGTACAGCGCAAGCCCGAAGCCTGCGCCGTCCCTGTGGGAGCGGGTTCACCCGCGAAGCAGGCGACGCGGTGGATGGCACCGGCTACGCCGGTGTTCGCGGCTAAAGCCGCTCCCACAGGTACAGCGTGATCCCGAAGCCTGCGCCGTACCTGTGGGAGCGGGCAAGCCCGCGAAGCAGGCGACGCGGTTGATGGCACCGGCTACGCCGGTGTTCGCGGCCACGGCCGCTCCTACAGGTAAAGCGTGAGCCCGAGGCCTGCGCCGTACCTGTGGGAGCGGGTTCACCCGCGAAGCAGGCGACGCGGTGGATGGCACCGGCTCTGCCGGTGTTCGCGGCTGAAGCCACACAGGGATCTCGCAATCTAGGTCTCAGAACTGCCGCTCGCGGTAATCGATCAAGCTGGAAAACACCGCAATCAACACCGCAGCCACCACAAAGAAGATCAGCGCAAAGAAGTAATCCCCGGTGAACTGCACGATCAGCCCGATCACGATCGGCACCAGCACTCCGGCCATGTTGCCGCAGAAGTTCATGGTGCCACCCAGCACGCCGGTGCGCGACGGCCCGCCGATGATCGCCGGCAGGCACCAGTACATCCCACACCAACGGATGAAGAACATCGCCACGCACAGCAGGCTGATCACCGCGACGGTCTCGCCCACATAGGCTGCCGCCAGGATGCACAGCGCCGCCACCAGCGCCGAACCGCTGAACATGGTGCGCATCACCAGGTTCGGCGAGGCACCGCTGGCCCGCCAGCGGTCACCGATCCAGCCGCCGATCAGTTCGCCGACAAACCCGCACATGAAGATCAGGAAGGTCGCCCCGCCCATGGCCGAGATGTTCAGGCCGTGGGCCTTGTGCAGGTAGCTCGGCATCCAGGTCAGCAGGCCGTAGAACACTGCCAGGATGCAGCTGTAGCCGGCGAACATGGCAAAGATCGAACGGTCCTTCAGCAGCTCGCGCAGCGGCAGCCTGGCCTTGGCTGCCGCGGCATGGGCGCTGGCGTTGCCTTCGGTGATGTGGCGCAGCTCGGCCTCGTTCACCCCCGGGTGCTCGCTGGGGTGGTTGCGGATGTACTTCCACGCCAGGATGCCGGCCAATACGGTGCCGACCCCGGCCACCACGAAGGCCAACCGCCACGAACCCAGCCAGGCAATCAGCCCGGAAATCAGGATCGCCCCCAGGGCGCTGCCCAGCGGCGCGCCGCCATCCACCAGCACCGCGCCACGGCCACGTTCGTTAGGCGTCAGCCAGGCGCCATTGAGCTTGGCCCCGGCGGGCATGATCGGCGACTCGGCCACGCCCAGGCCGATGCGCGTCAGCAGCAGTACCAGCCAGTTGTGCGAGGCCGCGCCCAGTGCCTGGAACAGGCCCCAGGCCACGGTTGCCGCGCCAATGATGCCGCGGGTGTGGAAGCGGTCCAGCAGCATGCCGCCAGGGATCTGCATCAAGGCATAGGACCAGAAGAACGCACTGAGCATCAGCCCTTCCATGGCCGGCGTCAGGTTGAATTCGGGGGCGATCAGCGGCAGCGCCACCGACAGCGAGGCGCGGTCGATGTAGTTGATTGCGGTCAGCAGCAACAGGATCAGGAAGATGCGCCAGCGCACCGTGGTCATCGGGGCCGCAGCGGGCAGCGCCAGGTCGGCCGGGGAGGGGATGGTCTTCATCGCAGGAGCTCGTTGTTGTGATTATCGGGAGGCGTAGCAACTACGCAGGCCGATTGTTGGAGCGCTGCCGGCAGTGCAGGTAATGAAAAGAGCTGATCCGCCAATAACGCCTGCTTATTACCCAGGCAGGGGATAAGCAGTGGTTATTGGCGGATCAGCTCTTTTCATTATCGGCGGCCCTGGCCCGCGCTCTAGATTGCCCCGGCACGGCCCGCCAGCGTCACGGCGGGCACAACAAGAACAACGCAGTTGCCTGAGGACCCCTCATGAGCCAATTCCAGTTCCATTTCCCCACCATTGCCAAATGTGGCGCGGGCCTGGCCGAACAGGCCGGTGCGCTGCTCAAGCCGTACGTGGACGGCACCCTGCTGGTGGTCACCGACCAGGGCCTGATCGACGCTGGCATTCTGGCCGGCTTCTTCGCCTCGCTGGAGCAGGCGGGCATCGACTACCAGCTGTTCTGCGCCGTTGAAGCCAACCCCAGCACCGACGTGCTCGACGCTGCCGTGGCGCTGCTGAAAGAGCGCAACTGCACCGCCGTGATCGGCGTGGGCGGCGGCAGCAGCATCGACACCGCCAAGGGCGTGGCGGCGATGGCCACCAACCCTGGCAACATCCTCGACTACGAGGGCTACGACAAACTGACCCAGCCGCCGCTGCCGATCTTCGCCATCCCGACCACCTCCGGTACCGGCAGCGAATGCACGGCGTCGACCGTGTTCACCAACAAGCGCACGCTGTTCAAGACGGTGATCGTCAGCCCGCGGCTGTTCCCGCGCCTGGCCATCCTCGACCCGGCACTGACCCTGAAGCTGCCGGCGGCCATCACCGCCGCCACCGGCATGGATGCCCTGACCCATGCCATCGAGTCGTATGTGTCGCGCCAGGCCAACCCGATCAGCCAGGCCATGGCCCTGCAGGCCATTCGCATGATTGCCGGCAGCCTGGAAAAAACCTACTTCGTCGGCACCGACATGGCGGCCCGCGAGCAGATGCTGCTGGGCTCGTTCCTGGCCGGGGTAGCGTTCTCGCAGTCCAAGCTGGGCAACGTGCATGCCATTTCCCACACCTTCGGCGGGGTGTTCAACATTCCCCATGGCATCGCCAACGCCGCCCTGCTGCCTTACGTGATCAAGTTCAACCTGCCGGCCTGCCCGGAGCGCTTCCGCGACATCGCCATTGCCCTGGGCGCCGATGTGACCGGGCTCAGCGTGGAGCAGGCCGCGGCACGCACGGTGGATGCGGTGGTGGCCCTGAACCAGGCCATCGGCATTCCCGCGACCATCCGTGAACTGGGCGTGGACCTGGAGTTCCTGCCGCAGATGGTCAGCGACTCGATGCGCAGCGGCAACGTGCTGGTCAACCCACGCCTGACCACCGCGCGTGATGTCGAGCGCCTGATCACCGACGCCTACCACGGCAACCTCTGAACCTCTTACGGAACCACGACCATGTTCTATGAAATGCGTACCTACACCCTGCACATCGGCAAGATGAAGCAATACCTGGAGCACTTCGAAAAGGAAGGCTTGCCGGTGATCTCGCGCTACGCCAAGCTGGTGGGCTGGTGGTACACCGAGATTGGCGAACTGAACCAGGTGGTGCACATCTGGGCCTACGAGAGCCTTGACGACCGCATCGAGCGCCGCGCCGCCCTGTACCGCGATGCGGACTGGCTGGAGCGCTTCATCCCCGTGGCCTTCCCGATGCTGGTGCGGATGGAATCGAAGCTGTTGATGCCTGCCGCGTTTTCGCCGATCCAGTGACCCTGTAACTGCATTGCATCAAGGAGCAACCCAATGGATCTAGGCATTACCGGCCGCTGGGCCATCGTCTGCGCGGCCAGCCAGGGCCTGGGCAAAGGCTGCGCCGAGGCGCTGGGCAAAGAAGGCGTCAACCTGGTCATCAATGCCCGCACCCAGGCCACCCTGGAGCAGACCGCCGCCGAGTTGCGCGCGGCCTGCCCGGGCATCGAGGTGCGCACCGTGGCCGGTGATGTCGCCGACGCCGAGGTGCGCCAGGCGCTGCTGGCAGCCTGCCCGCAGGTGGATATCCTGGTCAACAATGCCGGTGGCCCGCCCCCGGGCGACTTCCGCGACTGGGGCCGCGAGGACTGGCTGAAGGCACTGGACGCCAACATGCTTACCCCCATCGAGCTGATCAAGGCGGTGGTCGATGGCATGGCCGAGCGCGGGTTTGGCCGGGTGGTGAACATCACCTCCGGCGCGGTGAAGGCGCCGATCGATATTCTTGGCTTGTCCAATGGTGCGCGCAGTGGCCTGACCGGCTTCATCGCCGGCCTGGCCCGTCAGCAGCGCCTGGCGGGCAGCAACGTGACGCTGAATAATCTGCTGCCTGGGGCGTTCGACACGGCGCGCCTGCAGAAGACCTTGAAGGCGGCAGGTGGCGATGTGGAAGCCACCGCCCAGTCGCGCCGCAAGGCCATCCCGGCGGCGCGCTTTGGCAGTGCCGGCGAGTTCGGCGCTTACTGCGCGTTCCTGTGCAGTGCGCATGCCGGGTACATCACTGGGCAGAACCTGTTGATCGATGGCGGGGCGTTCCCCGGTACGTTCTGAATCGCCTGACCGAACGTAGGCCCCTGTGGGAGCGGGTGAACCCTAATCCCGGTCAGTTAGGCAAACTGGGGCCGCTTTGCGGCCCTTCGCGGGCTTGCCCGCTCCCACAGGTTTGGCGCGGGGCTCAGAAAATGCGCGGTTCCTGTGGGAGCGGGCAAGCCCGCGAACACCGGCGAAGCCGGTGCCATGCACCGTGTCGCTTTCTTCGCGGGTGAACCCGCTCCCACAGGTACCGTGTCAGCCTTCAGGCGCGGCGATCAGTGAATCGCCACGGGGTTGATGTTCACCTGGGTCGAGCCCTTGTACAGCGGCTGGCCCAGCACGAACAGGAACTCGAACGCCTTGTCCTTCACCAGCGCGCGGGTGTCGATCAGCTCCAGGTTGTAGATGCCGCGCTTGGCCAGCATGAACTGGTTGACCGGGAATTCTTCACCGGTCGGGTTCGGGTATACCTCCGAAGCCCAGGTATCGCCACCAAAGGCGACAATGCCCTGGTCCGCCAGCCACTCGGCCGCCGGCAGGTCGATGCCCGGTTCGGTGGCGAGGAACTGCTGGTTGTCCTTGCCGATCAGTTCCAGCCAGCCGGTGTTGAACAGCACCACGTCACCCTTGCGCAGGGTAATGCCTTCTTTCTTGAGCACGGCCTTGATGTCGTCGACGGTGAACGAGGTGCCGCCCGGCACGATGGCCTTGCCGTAGTGAGCGGTCATGTCCAGCACCACGCCGCGGGTTACCATTGGCGGTACTTTTTCCACGCCCAGCTTGGTCACGCCTTCGACGGTGACGAAATCGGCAGCCTTGTTGCCGTTGTAGTAGACGTTGTCGATACCGATGTGGCCGATGCCGTTGAGCTGGGTGCCGACGCCGGTCCAGCCGTTGACCAGTTCATCGTTGAAGCTGAACTTGTTGCGGCCCAGGGTCTGGCCGGCCTGTTCGCCAGGCTGGATGTTGTACAGGTGGAAGCTGCGGTGGCGGAAGGCCGGCAGGTCTTTGCTCACCGGTACGGCCAGCGGGTAGGCCTTGCCGGTCTTGACCAGGCCGACCGCCTGCTTGACCACTTCGGGGGTGAGCAGGTTGGCGGCGCCGATTTCATCCTGTTTGCCGTAGGGCGAGGTCTGCCAGTCGGCGGCCAGGGTGGCCTGGGCAGTGGTCGCCAGTGCGACGGCGAGCAGCAGGGGCTTGAAGCGTTTCATCGGGTACTCCTGATAGTGAGGCGTTGTCAGGAGCAGATTCTGCGCAGGGCCAGCTATGGGAAAAAGCGGCCCGGGGGACAATGACTTTTGCTTGCCGGTCAACAACCACCCTCGTGCAGCGCCAGGCTCTGGCGCAACTGTTCGAGCATGGCCTGGCGCAGTGCCTGCGGCGCCTGCACGCGGATCGAGCCGGCCTGGGACAGCAGCCAGCCCATCAGCGCACGGTTGTCGTCGACGGTGGCTACCAGGGTGGCGCCACCGTCCGCTTGCAGCGTCAGTTGCATATCTGCCGACAGGGGCGACGCTTCCAGGCGCCGGGCCAGCGCATCATCGACCCAGGCGTGCAACTCGACCTGTTCCGGGGGTGTGAGCGCATCAGGCTGCAACTGCTGCGCTTCACCCAGGTTCAGGCCCGGTTGCCAGTACCAGCCGTAGGGCATGCCTTTGCTGTTGCACTGCAGCGGGAACAGCGCCGCGAGTTCGATCAGGTCGCGTTCGACGGTGCGTTTGCTGGTGATATGGCCCACGGTTGTCAGGGCGGCCTGCAACTGGGTGGAACTCATCCCCGGGTGGCGGCCGGGCAGCAGCTTGAGCAGCTGCCATTGGCGGGCGATGGTGTGACGGGTAGGGTGGCTGGGCAAAGGGCTCGTCCTTGAAGGCAGGCACGAGGCCTGTCTGGGTAGTGGCGTTTAGCTATTGCCCAGCATACCTTGTAGCAGAATGGGATCCAAGTTCTCGCGCACGGCCTTCAGTCCAGGCGCGTCACCCATTTGCCTGCGCCTTGGCCCTCTTTCAGCTGCCGCAGAGCCTGTGGCAATGCCGAGAAGGCGAACTCGCGGCGCTGTGGCGCAATCAGGCTGCCATCGGCGACGGCCTGCAGCAGGCGTTCACCGGCCACGCGCAGGGCTTGGCGATCTGCCAACCGGCCATGGGCATGAATGCTGTTGAGCGCCACTTCATGCAGCGAGATCGCCGTGCCGAAGGCGGGCGTTGGCGCGGTTTCCTGGCGGTCCTGGATGCACACCAGGTGGCCGTTGTAGCCGAGCAGGTGGGCAAGGCTGCCGGCATGGGCGCCGCTGACGGTGTCGAACAGGGCATGCAGCGGGCGCTCGCCCAGGGCGGCCTGCAGTTGGTCCTGCCAGTCGGCGTCGTGGTAGTCGAACACCCCACTCACACCAAGGGCCTTGAGCGTGGCGTGGTGGCGTTGGCCTGCACTGGCCCACACGCGCAGGCCGCGTTGCGCGGCCAGTTGCGCGAGGTAGAAGCCCACCGCGCCACCGGCGCCGATCACCAGCACGTCGCGGCTGGCACCTTCGGCCACCTTGGCCAGGGCCTGCCAGGCGGTCAGGGCGGGGCAGGGCACGGCGGCCGCGGCGGTGTCGCCGAGCGCACTGGGGATATGCATCACCAGGCTGGCATCCAGCAGGCAGTGCTCGGCAAAGCTGCCGTCACGCGCCAGCGATTGGTGGTAGGCAACGCGGCTGCCCAACGGCATGTCGACGCCTGCGCCAACGGCGACTACCACACCGGCGCCATCCACGCCCGGGACCGTGCCTTGCTGCCAGGCAGGGTGGCCCCACTCGCAGATTTTCCAGTCCACCGGGTTGAGGGCAATGGCGCGGTTGGCCACCAGCACCTCACCGGGGCCGGGTTGTGGCAGGGGTTTACGCAGCAGTTGCAGGCCGTCGAGGCCGGCGTTCGGGGTCCAGGCCCAGGCTTGATGATCGGTTGGCATGGTGCGGGTCCTTTCGAGACGGGTGTGGGCGGCAGGCTAGCGAGGATCAAGAGGGGGAAACAGGTGGGGTGACGGCAAGGTGTTTTGATTTCAGGGCAAAAGTCTGGGGCCGCTTTGCGGCCCATCGCGACACAAGGCCGCTCCTACAGGAGAACGTGTTTCCCTTGTAGGAGCGGCCTTGTGTCGCGATGGGCTGCAGAGCAGCCCCAGGTTGAACTCAGATAGCCAGGCTGTCGACTACACCACCATCGACCCGCAGCGCTGCACCGGTGGTGGCGGACGAGTAAGGGGAGGCGAGGTACACCGCCAGGTGGGCGACTTCGTCGACATCGGCGGCGCGTTGGATGATCGAGCTCGGCCGTGCAGTACGCACGAAGTTGTCGGCTTCTTCACGAATGCTGCGCCCGGACGCCTGGGCTGCATCAGCCACCAGCGCGGCCACGCCGTCGGTCAGGGTCGGGCCGGGCAGCACTGCGTTCACGGTTACCCCGGTGCCGGCCAGACGCTTGGCCAGGCCATGCGATACCGCCAGGTTGGCAGCCTTGGTGACGCCGTAATTGATCATGTCGGCAGGGATGGCGATGCCCGATTCCGAGGAGATGAACAGGATCCGCCCCCAACCTTTCTCGACCATGCCCGGGGCATAGTGGCGGGCCAGGCGCACGCCGCTCAGCACGTTGGTGTCGTAGAAGCGCGTCCACTCGCTGTCGGCCACGTCGAAGAAGTCGACGTCGTCGTAGATGCCCAGGTTGTTGACCAGGATGTCGGCCCGTGGGTGGGCGGCGAACAGGGTTTCGGCACCGGCGGCGGTGCCCAGGTCGGCGACCACGCCGTGGATCTGCCCACGGCCACCTTGCTCGCGCAGTTCGGCCAGGGCGGCATCCAGCGACTTCTGGCTGCGGCCGGCAATGACTACGTCTGCGTTGGCGCGGGCCAGACCGCGGGCGATAGCCAGACCAATACCGCCGGTCGAGCCGCTGATGATGGCGGTGCGTCCGCCGAGGTCGATGTTCATGGAATGGCTCCTGTGGGTGAGTTGCATCGATAGGAGCCATCCTAGTGAAGCGCGGTCAGACTGTAAAAGACGTAATTCGACTGAGTTCAGACCTGGTTTGACTTATCAAGCCCTTGCTCGGCCAATGCCAGCACCCGCTCGCGGAAAATGCCCACGATCGGCCGCAAGTCGATCTGGTGCCAGACCGCCCACAACTGCTCGCTGGGCTGGAACCAGTCCAGCTGGCGCAGCACCACAGTAGGCCCGGCGCTGGCCGACAGGCTGCTTTGCACCATGGCCAGGCCCAGGCCGGCGGACACCAGGCCGAGCACGCTCAGCGGGTCGTTGGCCTCCAGCGACAGGCGCGGGGTGAAGCCGGCATCGCCACAGCGGGCGATGAAATCGTCACGCTTGTGGCCCTGGTCGGGCTGGCCACCGGTGATGATCCAGTCCTGTTCGTGCAGGTCGGCGGGGGTCAGTTCGGCCTTGCTTGCCAGCGGGTGCGCGGCCGGGATGGCCAGCAGCAATGGGTCGTCCAGCACCGGCTGGCCGCGCAGGTCGGGGTCATTCTTTTGCGGCGGCTCGCAAACCAGGGCAATGTCCAGGCTGCGCTGACGCAGGCCTTCGAACTGTTCGTTGGGGGTCATGTTGTACAGCGCAATGTGGATGTTCGGGCGCTCGCCACGAATGGCCCGCACCGCGCCAGGCAGCACGCCGGCGTGGATGGCGTGGTTGACGTAACCGATGCACAGCCCGCCTTCCTCGCCACGGCCCAGGCGCTTGCCCAGCGATTCCAGGCGCTCGGCATGTTTGAGCAGGCCGCGCGCTTCGGCCAGGAAGGTGCGCCCGTCCCTGGTCAGGTACAGGCGCTGGTTGCGCCGTTCGAACAGCGCCAGGCCAAGGTTGTCCTCCAGCTGGGCGATCTGCCGGCTGAGGGGGGATTGGGAAATATGCAGCTGCTCGGCGGCCCGGCCGACGTTCTCGCATTCGGCGACGGCTACGAAGTAGCGCAACTGACGTAGATCTTGCATGAGACCTCCTGGGACTTAACTATTAACAATTATGACTTGTAAGGTCTCGGTCTTGCCAGCGTGCCATGCGTTCACTTCGTCGGGTTGATGGACGCGGTCAATTGTGGGAGCGGCCTTGTGTCGCGAAAGGGCTGCAAGACAGCCCCAGGGGTTCAGCACAAATGCACAAATTGCTGGGGCTGCTTTGCAGCCCTTTCGCGACACAAGGCCGCTCCCACAACTGACCGCGCAGGCTGGAACATTAAAGTTGACCCGCTCGCAATAGCTTCAGGATGACCTTTGCCTTCAAATCAAAACTCATTGTCCCGTCCCCACCTTTTTCCCATCCCCACGTCCCTCGAGAATTCACCCATCCCAACCTTCCACAGGTGATTCTCAAATGCCTCTCGCCTTGTTAGCCCTGACCCTGGCGGCCTTCGCCATCGGCACCACGGAATTCGTGATCGTCGGCCTCATCCCGACCATCGCCAATGATCTGGCGGTCACCCTGCCTTCGGCCGGCCTGCTGGTCAGCCTTTACGCCCTCAGCGTCGCCATCGGCGCGCCCCTGCTCACCGCCATGACCGGCCGCGTCCCGCGCAAGCTGCTGCTGGTCGGCCTGATGGCGCTGTTTACCGCCGGTAACCTGGTGGCCTGGCAGGCGCCCAGCTACGAATCGCTGATCATGGCGCGCATCCTCACCGGCCTGGCCCACGGGGTGTTCTTCTCGGTCGGCTCGATCATCGCCACCAGCCTGGTGCCGAAAGAAAAAGCCGCCAGCGCCATCGCCACCATGTTCAGTGGCATGACCGTGGCCTTCGTCACCGGTATCCCGCTGGGTACCTTCATCGGCCAGCACTTCGGCTGGCGCGTTACCTTCCTGGTGGTGGCTGCCTTCGGCCTGGTGGCGCTGCTCGGCGCACTGCTGTTCGTGCCCAAGCGCATCCAGCACAGCCAGCCGGCACCGCTGCTGCGCCAACTGCGGGTGATGCTGCAACCGCGCCTGCTGCTGGTGTATGCCATGACTGCCGTGGGTTACGGCGGCTCGCTGATCGCCTTCACCTTCCTTGCCCCGATCCTGCAGGACATCGCCGGCTTCGGTGCCAACAGCGTCGCCCTGGTGCTGCTCGCCTACGGCGTTTCGGTTGCCCTGGGCAACATCTGGGGCGGCCGCCTGGCCGACCGCAAAGGCCCGGTCAAGGCACTGTCGATCATCTTCCTGCTGCTGGCCGTGGTGCTGCTGGCGCTGACCTTCACCGCGCCGCATCCGGTGCTAGTGGTAATCACCGTACTGGCCTGGGGCGCGGTGGCCTTCGGCAATGTGCCGGGCCTGCAGGTGTACGTGGTGCAGCAGGCGGAAAAGGTCGCCCCCGACGCAGTCGACGTGGCTGCCGGTTTCAACATCGCCGCCTTCAACCTGGGTGTGGCCGGTGGTTCCTGGGGCGGTGCCCAGGTGGTGCAACAGCTCGGCCTCGGCCACACCCCATGGATTGCCGCGCTGGTCACCCTCGGTGCCCTGGCCCTGACCCTGTACAGCGGCCGCCTCGACCGCCGCGTACCTGCCCAGCCACAACCTGTCGTCAGCCGCGCCTGACCCCTGATTCGACTTACGGAGATGCTCGTAATGACTCAAGATCCGCTGTTCCAACCCCTGCAATTCGGCGCCCTTAACCTGCCCAACCGCGTGCTGATGCCGCCGATGACCCGCTCCCGCGCTGCCCAGCCTGGCGATGTACCGACCGCGCTGATGGCCGAGTACTACGCACAACGCGCCAGTGCGGGGCTGATCGTCAGTGAAGGCACCTGGATCTCGCCACTGGGCAAGGGTTACGCCCGCACCCCGGGTATCCATACCCAGGCGCAGATCGACGGCTGGCGCCTGGTCACCGAGGCTGTGCATGCCGCGGGCGGGCGCATCTTCGCCCAGCTCTGGCACGTCGGCCGCCTCAGCCACAGCAGCCTGCTCGGCGGCCAGGCACCGGTGTCGTCCTCGGCGATGCAGGCCGAAGGCGTGAACGTGTTCATCGACAATGCCGACGGCACGCCAGGCTTTGTCCAGGCCTCGAAACCACGCGCGTTGAGCGAAGCGGAAATTGCCGAGATCATCGAGCAGTACCGCCAGGCTGCGCGCAATGCCATGGCGGCCGGTTTTGACGGTGTCGAGTTGCACGCGGCCAACGGTTACCTGGTCAACCAGTTCCTCGATTCCGGCGCCAACGACCGCACCGACCGCTACGGCGGTTCGCTGGAAAACCGCCTGCGTTTCCTCGACCAGGTCACCCGTGCGCTGGTCGAAGGCACCGGCGACGCCCAGCGCGTAGGCGTACGCCTGGCGCCGCTGACCACGCTCAATGGCTGCGTCGATGCCGACCCGGTCACCACCTATACCGCAGCGGCCAAACGCCTGGGCGAAATCGGCATCGGCTACCTGCACATTGCCGAAGCCGACTGGGATGACGCGCCGGACATGCCGGTGGACTTCAAGCAACAGCTGCGGGCGGTGTTCCCCGGGGTGATGGTGTATGCCGGCAAATACACCGGCGAACGTGCACGGCGCGCGCTGGAGGAGGGCTGGGCTGACCTGATCGGTTTCGGCCGGCCATTCGTGGCCAACCCGGACCTGCCGGCGCGGTTGAAACTGGATGCACCCTTGGCCGAGCACGAACGGGCCACGCTGTTTGGCGGTGATGCCCATGGCCTGACCGACTACCCGGCACTGGCAACAGCCTGACTTTAGGCTCTACTTCTTGTAGGAGTGGGCTCACGCTGTACCTGTGGGAGCGGCTTTAGCCGCGAACACCGGCAACGCCGGTGCCATCCACCGTGTCGCCTGCTTCGCGGGTGAACCCGCTCCCACAGTGACCGTGCAATTTCTGGGTAGGGTGTAAAGGTACTTAGTGAAAAAGCGTGCTTCACTGAAGTTCCTGCAAGGCCGCCATTCTCTGTTCTATTCCATCAGCATCACAGCATTGGCGTATTTTTCCTGGTCCGGTGTGAACGTTGTCAGCATGCCGGTGTGATTACAGGTCAGGGTGAGCTCTGTTCGCGTATCGATGAACAGATCCTCGCCGCGAAGGCCCTGCCATTGCGCCAGGTACTTGAACGAACCGTACTTCATCGGTTTCTTCAAAGCGCGATCATGGCCACCTTTCCAACCTAGCACCGGGAGTGCGCCATCGGCGCAGTGCCGGGCAAGTTCTGGCTGGGCCAGAGCCCGCTCACGGCCAATCTCCCAGCAGCGGATCAAGCCCTCGTCGGGCCCCTTCCATGCTTCTTCCCAGGTGATCAAGGGGCGGATGGGGTGATGAATGGGGCGTCGAATGACCCCGGTAGCTCGATCCATGACTGAGATTGTCCGTAATGTTCAGTTGGTCTGGATGCTACTAATTGGCCACTATCGTGTCCAGTGCTCGCCGACCCCAGCTCTGCGTTCAGTCAAGGCTCTGCTGCAACGCCTCGATAAACACCTCTTCCGCGCGGCTGAAGCGTTGCTCCCTGTTCCACAACAGGTGGATATCCACATCGGCAATCCCTTCCTGCGGCGGCAGCTTCCACAGCAACCCGGCGTCTACATCCGGCGCCACCACATGCTCGGGCAGGCAACCTATGCCAAACCCGGCAATCACCAGCCGGCGCACTTCTTCAAGGCTTGGTGACGATGCCACGATCCGCCCGGCAAACCCTTGCTGGTCGCGGAAAATGGTCAGTGGCGACAGCATGCCGCCAATCTGGTCACTGGTGAAACTGACGAAGTTCTCCCGCTGCAGGTCGCCTTCGTCCTGGCCGAACAGGGCATGGTGCTTGCCACAGAAGAACGCATAGCGCTGGCGCAGGAACAACCGTTGCTCCAGCCGTGGCTGCGCCCGCCGGTTCAGGCTGAGGCCCGCCGTGGCGGTTTTTTCCTGCAGGGCGGCGACGATGTCGGAGCTGCGCATCACGTCGATCTCCAGCTCCACCCGCGGGTGCTGGCGGTGGAAGTCGGCGAGGAAGTCGTCGAAGCGTTCGTTGACGATACGGCTGATCATCAGCAGGCGTACCTTGCCCACCAGTTCGTCCGCCGGCTGCTCCAGCAAGCCGCCAATCTGCGACATCTGCCCATAGACCTCGCCGGCCAGCTGGAACAGCTGCTCGCCCATTTCCGTCAGCACGAAACGCGGCCCGCGGCGGGCGATGAGCTGGCGGCCAAGCTGTTCTTCAAGGCGCTTGAGCGCCTGGCTCACTGCCGGCTGGGTGAGGTGCAGGCGGGCGGCCGCGCGGCTGATGGACAGCTCCTGGCCGATGACCCGGAAGGTGCGCAGCAGGTTCCAGTCGAGGCGGTCGTTGAGCAGACGGTCGGGCATGGCAGGGCTCGATAATAAGCAGGGCTAATATTTCGAATAATAAATAGAAAATTGACTAATCATAGCCCCGGGCCGATAAATCGCAGGTATCGAGGCCTGCCGAGTCGGTGCTGGCCTCTTCGCGGGCTTGCCCGCTCCCACAGGGTCACCACAAGTTTCGAATGCTGCGCAGTACCTGTGGGAGCGGGCGAGCCCGCGAAGAAGCCAACACCGATTCAACAAGCCAAGCGCCACAAGAGCGCCCCCGTGCCCCTGACAACTCCTGCCAGAACAACAAGCAAAGGAGCCCCCATGAAGCTCACCGCTTCCCCCCAGCCACGCCGTGCCGCCGCCGCCGCGTTCATCGGTACCATGATCGAGTGGTACGACTTCTACATCTACGCCACCGCCGCCGCCCTGGTGTTCGGCGCGCTGTTCTTCCCCTCCGACAACAGCCTGTTCAGCACCATGGCCGCGTTCGGTACCTTCGCCGTCGGCTTCTTCGCCCGGCCGCTGGGTGGCATCGTCTTCGGCCACGTGGGCGACCGTATCGGCCGCAAGAAGTCGCTGGTCATCACCTTGCTGATGATGGGCATCGTCACCGTGGGCATCGGCCTGCTGCCGACCTACGCACAAATCGGCGCCAGCGCGCCGGTACTGCTGATCCTGCTGCGCATCGTCCAGGGCATTGCCGTGGGCGGCGAGTGGGGCGGGGCGGTGCTGATGGCCGGTGAGCATGCCCCCAAGGGCCGGCGCAACTTCTTCGCTTCGTTCGCCCAGCTGGGCAGCCCGGCGGGCCTGATCCTGTCGCTGCTGGCCTTCGGCGCGGTCACCCGCCTGCCGGAAGAAGACCTGATGAACTGGGGCTGGCGCGTGCCGTTCCTGGCCAGCGCGCTGTTGCTGCTGGTGGGCCTGGCGATTCGCCTGGGGGTGAACGAGTCGCCCGAGTTCATCGCCAGCCGCGAGCAGGCGGAAAAGGCCCGGCGCAAGGAGCAGGCCCCGGTATTCGAAGTGCTGCGCACGGCCTGGCGCCCGCTGTTGCTGTGCATCGGTGCCAATACCCTGGGTATTGCCGGTGTCTACTTCACCAACACCTTCATGATCAGCTACACCACCCAGCAGTTGCACCTGGAGCGTTCGTTGATCCTGGAGTGCCTGTTCTTCGTGGCGATCATCCAGTTCTGCGTGCAGCCGTTGGCCGCCTGGCTATCGGAAAAGATCGGCGCCACCCGCTTCCTGGCCCTTGTCGCGCTGCTGGCGATGGCCTCGCCTTACCCGATGTTCGTGCTGGTCAGCTCGGGCCAGGGCCCGTTGATCGTGCTCGGCATCGCCCTGGCCGCCGCGTGCATGGCGTCGTTCTACGCGGTGATCGCCGGCTATGTCAGCGGCATGTTCGACACCCGCGTGCGCTACACCGCCATTTCCCTGGCCTACCAGATCTGCGGCGCCATCGCGGGCGGCCTGACCCCGCTGATCGGTACCTGGCTGGCCCACACCTTCACCGGCCAATGGTGGCCGATGGCGGTGTTCTACACCCTGATCGCCACCATCTCGCTGGTCTGCGTGCTCGCCCTGGCGCGCCAGTACGCCCGCAGCCAGCGCCTGGAACTGGCCTGATCGAACCGCTTTTTTCTGGAGTACCCGCACATGTTGAAAAGCAATGGCGAACGCCTGTGGGCGAGCCTGATGGCCATGGCCGAAATTGGCGCTACCGCCCGTGGCGGCAGCTGCCGCCTGGCCCTGAGCGACGAGGACAAGGCTGGCCGTGAACTGTTCAGCTACTGGTGCCGCGAAGCCGGCCTGACGCTGACTGTGGATGCCATCGGCAACCTGTTCGCTCGCCGTGCTGGCAGCGACCCCGATGCAGCGCCGGTGATGATGGGCAGCCACCTCGACACCCAACCTGAGGGCGGCCGTTTCGATGGCGTCTACGGTGTGCTGGCGGGCCTTGAAGTGGTGCGCCGGCTCAATGACCTGAACATCCAGACGCGCAAACCGCTGGAAATCGTCGTATGGACCAACGAGGAGGGCGCCCGCTTCACCCCGGCCATGTTCGGTTCGGCGGTGTTCACTGGCACCCTGGCACTGGACGAAGCGCTGGCCATTCGCGATGCCGATGGCATCAGTGTCGCCGACGAACTGCAACGCACCGGTTACGCCGACCGGCGCCCGCTGGGCGGCCAGGTCGATGCCTATTTCGAGGCGCATATCGAGCAAGGCCCGATCCTTGAAGACAACGCCAAGGCCATTGGCGTGGTCAGCGGCGGGCAGGCCATCCGATGGCTCGACGTCACGGTCGAAGGCATGGCCGCACACGCCGGCACCACGCCGATGCCGCTGCGCAAGGATGCCCTGTACGGCACCGCACGGATGATCCAGGCGGTCGAGCAACTGGCTGCCAATTTTGCCCCCGAAGGCCTGACCACGGTGGGTGAACTGTCCATCGCCAAGTCCTCGCGCAACACCATTCCGGGGCTGCTGAAGTTCACCGTCGACTTGCGTCATCACCGGGATGAAGCCATCGAGGCGATGGAGCGCGACCTGACGTTGAAGCTGCAAGCCATCGCCAATCAGCGCGGGTTGCAGGTGCGTATCGAGCGCCATTGGGTCAGCCCGGCCACACCATTCGATGCCGATTGCGTAGCCGCCGTGCAGCAGGCGGTGGATGGCCTGGGCTATGCCCAGCAGTCGATCGTCAGCGGCGCCGGCCACGACGCCATCCTGCTGGCCCGCTACTGCCCGACCGCCATGGTGTTCATCCCCTGTGTCGGCGGCCTGAGCCACAACGAAGCCGAAGACGTGTTGCCCGACGACGCCCGCCAGGGTGCCGATGTACTGCTCAATGCCGTGCTGGCCCGCGCGGGCCTTATCGAACAAGGAGACGCCTGATGCGTTGTTACTTCCACCCCGAACAACTGCTGCATCACCCACGCAGCTATTACTCGCGCGGCGCCATGCGCACCCCGCAGGAAGTCCCCGAACGCGCCCAGCGCCTGCTGCAGGCAGCCAAGGATCTGGGCTTCGACATCCGTCAGCCTGAGGACGCCGGCCTCGAGCCGCTCAAGGCAGTGCATGGCGAGGCCTACCTGGCCTTCCTCGAAGAGGCCCATGCGCGCTGGAAGGAAGTGCCCGAGGACTGGGGCGACGAGGTCATGTCCAACATCTTCGTGCGTGAACCCAACGCCCTGCGCGGCATCCTCGCCCAGGCCGGGCGCTACCTGGCTGACGGCAGCTGCCCTGTAGGCGAACACACCTGGCGCTCGGCCTATTGGTCTGCGCAAAGCGCAGTGGCCGGTGCCAAGGCCATTCTCGACGGCGAGCCGGCGGCCTATGCCCTGTGCCGGCCGCCAGGCCACCATGCGCGCTTCGATGCGGCCGGTGGTTTCTGCTACATCAACAACGCCGCTGTCGCTGCCCAGGCCTTGCGCAGCCGTTACAGCCGCGTGGCCATCCTCGATACCGACATGCACCACGGGCAGGGGATTCAGGAAATCTTCTACGACCGCCGGGATGTGCTGTATGTGTCGGTGCATGGCGACCCCACCAACTTCTACCCGGGTGTGGCCGGGTTCGCGGACGAGCGTGGCAGCGGTGCGGGGGAGGGGTACAACCTGAACTTGCCGATGGCGCATGGGGCTAGCGAAGCGGACTTCATGGGCCAGCTGGAAATCGCGCTGGCAGCGGTGAAGGACTTTGGCGCCGAGGTGCTGGTGTTGTCGCTGGGGTTCGATATCTACGAACTGGACCCGCAGAGCAAGGTGGCGGTGACGACTGAAGGGTTTGCGGTATTGGGCGAGCGGATTCGGGCGATGCGCATGCCGTGCCTGATCGTGCAGGAAGGGGGGTATCACCTGGAGAGCCTGGAGGCGAATGCGCAGGCGTTTTTTGCCGACAAGGCGGACTGGCGATAAGTGCCAGGGGGCGGCAGCCGAGGAATGGCTGCCGGCCTCTTCGCGGGTGAACCCGCTCCCACAGGGATCGCGACGCCCTAGGGCTTTCAGCAGGGCCGTTGCTCCCAAAGGGATATCACTAACCTCAAGGCTGGTGGGAGCCATGTGGGAGCGGGTTTACCCGCGAAGAGGCCGGGGCAGGCAGCCCATCAGCGCCAGGTGGACGCACGGATAGCCGAAGCAGCCCGTTACACCCCACCCCGGCGCACATGCTTCACCAACACCTTCTCCAGCAACTCCCACATCGCCGGCTCGGTACTGAACGCCACGTTGAACCGCATCCACCCGGTCGCCTTGGCATCGACCATGAACAACTGCCCGGGCCCGAGCATGATGCCTTTCTCCAACGCATCATCCAGCAACGCCGCGCTGTCCGGAATCGCCGGGTGGCGGGTCCAGATATACATCCCTTCATCCGACTCGATGAACAGCTCGAAGCCCAACCGATGCAGATGCCGGCCAACTTCCTGGTGCGCCTCGGCCAGCCGCTGGCGCAGGCGCTTGAGGTGCTTGCGCCAGCGCCCGTCGATGATCGCGGCATACACCACGCGCTCCATCACCTGCGAGGTGGTCAGGCCCGAGCGCATCTTCAGGTGCAGCAGCTTCTGCATCAGTTCGGGGTTGGCCAGCATGTAGCCGACCCGCACATTGGGCGAAATGCTCTTGGAGTAGCTGCCCACGTACACCACCTGCTGCAGGTGGTCGAGGCTGGCCAGGCACGGCTGCGGTTCGGCGACCATGTCGGCATACAGGTTGTTTTCCACCAGGCGGAAGCCATGCTGGCTGGCCAGTTGCAGCAGGCGGTGCAGCTGCGGTAGCGGCGTGCGCGAGCAGGTCGGGCTGTGCAGGTGCGGCTGGGTGAAGAACGCAGTGGGGCGGTGATGGGTGAGCAACTGCTCCAGCTGGTTCAGGTCGTAGCCGGCCGGTGTGCGCGGCACGCCGACCAGGGTCGCGCCCTGGGTGCGCAGGATGCTCATCAGGTTGGGGTAGCCCGGGTCGTCCACCAGCACAACGTCGCCCGGGCGCACCAGGGTGCGCGCGGCCAGGTCCAGGGCCTGGCTGGCGCCGTGGGTAAGCATCAGCTGCGCCGGGTTGGCAACGATCGACAGTTCCTGCTGCAGGTTCTGTGCGGTCAGTGCTCGCAGCTCCATCAGGCCCATGGGGTCGCCGTAGCCCGACAGCTCCAGCGGGCTGCCGGCCACCTGGCGCAGGCCGCGGCGCAGGCCGTCTTCGTACATCCAGTCGTTGGGCAGCCAGCCGCAGCCTGGCTTGAACGGCAACTGGCGGATTTCGAAGATCTGCTGCAGGTACCACTCGGAGTTGAACGTTGGTCGACTGGTGTCGGCCTCGGCGTTATGCGGGTCGAGCAATTCGCCCGCCGCGCGGTTGACGAAGAACCCCGCATTGCCCCGGCTCACCAGCAGGCCCTGGGCGACCAGACGGTCGTAGGCCTCGACCACGGTGAAGGTGCTCACCGAATAGCTCGCGGCAAAGGCGCGGATCGAGGGGACCTTGGCGCCTGGCTTGAGGGTCTGGTTGTCGATCAACTCGCGCAGCCCGTCGATGATCTGGTTCACCAGCGGGGTCGAGGAGTCTGGATGTAATTCGAACATTCGGGGCCTTCAGGGTGCGTATCGCCCGGCGTTTGCAAGGTGTATTGCATGGGCGACCTGTACAGTGCAGTGCGAGTTTCATGCCACTGTGCATGGCTCTCTGCGTCGGACATTTTTACATTAGGTGTCAGATATCGCCACCTAAAGCATGTTCAGTTCGCTCCAGGCGCCTGCCCTGGGGCGCGTCAGCAGGCCGCCATGGAGGGCCTGCGTGTGTTCGCTCACACCATCCTGCGCGCATTAGCACTGATGTACGTGAAACCGCCAGCCATCGGGGTTTCACAGTTTTCCTTGGATAAAAAGAAGCACGGGGTACACAACTGATGGACGCAACATCCACAACCACCACCGCGAAAAGCGGGCACGAGAGCAAGCTCAGTGCCTCGCTCAAGTCGCGCCACCTGACGATGATGTCGATCGCCGGGGTTATCGGCGGCGCCTTGTTCGTCGGTTCCGGCAGCGTGATTCACAGCGCCGGCCCAGCCGCTGTGCTGGCCTACCTGGCAGGCGGCATCCTGGTGGTACTGATCATGCGCATGCTGGGTGAAATGGCGACTTCCTCGCCAGACACCGGTTCGTTCTCCACCTACGCCGATCGCGCCATCGGCCGTTGGGCCGGTTTCACCATCGGCTGGCTGTACTGGTGGTATTGGGTCATCCTCATGGCCTGGGAAGCTTATGTGGCGGGCAAGATCCTGCATGGTTTCTTCCCCGACGTCAGTGTCAACGTGTTCGTGCTGGCCACGACCCTGTTGCTGATCACCGTCAACTTCTTCAACGTCAAGCACTATGGTGAGTTCGAGTTCTGGTTCGCCTTGATCAAGGTGATCGCGATCGTCTGCTTCCTGATCGTGTGTACCGCTGCCGTGCTGAACATCTGGCAGTTCGGTGAAGTGCGTGGCATCAGCCACCTCACCGCCGAAGGCTTCATGCCCAATGGCATCACCACCGTGATCGGTGCCTTGCTCGGGGTGATGTTCGCCTTCCTCGGCGCGGAAATCGTCACCATCGCCGCTTCCGAAGCCAAGGACCCGGCTGCGCAGATCGTCAAGGCGACCAACTCGGTGGTCTGGCGTGTGTGCCTGTTCTACGTGGGTTCGATCTTCCTGATCGTCTGCCTGGTACCGTGGAACGACCCGCACCTGGGCGTTTCCGGCTACGGCGCCTACCGCCGCACCCTGGAGCTGTTGGGCGTGCCGTATGCCGAGCTGCTGATGAACTTCGTGGTGCTGACCTCGGTGAGCAGCTGCCTGATCTCGGGCCACTACACCGCTTCGCGCATGCTGTTCTCCCTGGCCCAGCGTGGCGACGCGCCGTCGTTCTTCAAGATCACCCGCGCCGGCACCGGTGTACCGGTGTACGCGATCATGGGTTCGTGCGCCGTGGCCGTAGTGTGTGCGCTGATCAACTTCAGCGAGACCCTGCGCCCGAAAGACGTGCTGGAAACCCTGATGAACACCACCGGCATGATTGCCCTGCTGGTGTATCTGGTGATTGCCTTCTCGCAGCTGCGCATGCGCCGCAAGCTGATTGCCGAAGGCAAGGAAGTACGCCTGAAGATGTGGCTGTTCCCATGGCTGACCTACCTGGTGATCGCGTTCATCGTGGCCGCCCTGGTAACCATGGCCTTCATGCCTGACTACCAGATCCTGGTGATCTCCACCGGTATCGCCGCGGCAATCGTGGTGGCGATGGGTGTGGTGCACCAGATCCGCACTGGCAAGCAGCACTAAGCGTCACTCGCTTCTCGAAACGGCCGGCTCCCTCGGGGACCCGGCCGTTTCGCGTTGTTGGGCATGGTTTTTTTCCGCTGGCATGTGAAAGCGCTGGTTCATCCAGGGCGAGCCTAGCAGGGCGGCGGTGGCGATCAGGGCCAGGATGGCGAGGGCGATGAAAGTTTTCATGGAGGGGCGCATACATGGACGACACCAAGCATAGGTGGTCAGTTCCGGCCCTATCGCCGGCAAGCCAGCTCCCACAGGTATTGCGCATGGCTTGAGATCGGTGCGTTCCCTGTGGGAGCTGGCTTGCCGGCGATAGGGCCCTCAAAGCCGACAGATGGCATATGCTGAACACATTGCCCGCCCAAAGGAGCTTCACATGGCCTGGTCCGCCACCCAGTATTCGCTGTTCGAAGACGAGCGTACCCGCGCCGTGCGCGATCTGCTCGCCGCTGTGCCACCACGCCCGGTACGCCACGCCACCGACCTGGGCTGTGGCCCTGGCAATTCCACCGAGGTGCTGCTGCAACGTTACCCGGATGCCCAGGTGACGGCCCTGGACAGTGACCCGGACATGATCGAAAAGGCCCGCGAGCGTAAACGGCTGTGCATTCCCCGGGTGCGCACTGTCGTCGGTGACATTGCCGGCTGGTCCGCTCCCGAGCCGCAGGACCTGATCCTGGCCAATGCCTCGCTGCAATGGGTACCCGACCACGCCTCGCTGTATCCGCACTTGGTGCGCCAGCTGAGCGAAGGAGCCAGCCTGGCCGTGCAGACCCCGGACAACCTCGACGAGCCGGCCCACCGGCAGCTGCGCGAAATCGCCAGCCAGGGCCCCTGGGCGGCGAAATTCGCTGATTTCCAGCTGCCACCACGGCACAGCGCGGCGTTCTACTACGACCTGCTCAGCCCGCTGTGTGCGCGGGTGGATGTGTGGCGCACCACCTACCACCACCCGTTGGCCGGTGGCGCGGAAGCCGTAGTGGAATGGTTCAAGGGTTCGGCCTTGCGTCCGTACCTGGGGCGGTTGGAGGAGCAGGAGCAGGCGGATTTCCTGCAGATGTATCTGCAGGCGATGCAGCGCGACTACCCGCCGGCCACCGATGGCAAGGTGCTGTTGCCGTTCCCGCGGCTGTTCGTGATCGCTACCCGCTAGGGCGGCGCCAGCGCCAGGCCACGTAGCTGTAGATGCCGAGGTTGAGCAGCAGCACGAAAGTGCCCAGCAGCAGCTGGATGTGCGGTGTCAGCCCGGCGGGGTAGATCAACGGCCAGATGTAGTGCTCGACGAAGCCGCCCTGGTAGCCCGCGTCACCAGCCGCGCTGCGCATGCGGTTTTCCCAGGTGGTCAGCGGGCAGCCCAGGTGCAGGCATTCCACCGCCAGGCCCCAGGCCAGCGCCGGCAGGTGCAGCAGCAGGGCAGGGCGCCAACGCAGTACCAGCAGGCCGCCGAACAGCACCAGCAGGATGAAGAGCAGGTGCAGCAGGACCAGGGTGTCGGCGGCAAGGCGGTAGAGCATGGGTTGTGTGCCGAGGGTTGAGGTTATCCCAGCATAGTTGGGTTGCCTGTACCGGCCTCTTCGCGGGTGAACCCGCTCCCACAGGTACTCCACAGAGCTCGAGAGCTGTGGAATACCTGTGAGAGCTGCCTACATTGGTCTCCCACAGGTACCGTGCCAATCTGAGCCTGAGTGCGGCCCCTGTGGGAGCGGGTTTACCCGCGAAGAGGCCGGCACAGGCTTACAACCCTTCCTCCACCATCTGCAGGAAGGTCGCCACCACCCGCCGCGTGCGCTGCTCGCTCAGGCACACCAGGGTCTCGGTCAGGTGCCGCTGGCAATCGACGATCGGCAAGGCGCACACCCGCGCATCCGCACCAAACTCCGCCGCCGACACCACCCCCACACCAATCCCCACCACCACCGCTTCCCGCGCCGCTTCCCGGCCTTCCACCTGGATCGCCGGGCGAATCCGCAGCCCGGCCCGTTGCATTTCTTCTTCCAGCGTCTGCCGCGTCACCGACCCGGGCTCGCGCAGCACCAGCGGCGTATCGTCCAGATCCGCCAGGCTGATCGCGCCGCGGCTGGCCCATGGGTGCTGGTGGGAAACGAACGCCACCATCGGGTCGCGGCGCAGCGGCAGGCAGTGCAGCCGCTCATCGTCGACGTCCCGCCCCAGCAGGGCCAGGTCGGCCTGGTAGCTGAACAGCCGGGCCAGCGATTCGTCGGTGTTGCCGGTCTCGATTTTCACCTGGATGCCCGGGTAGCGCTGGCAGAAGCGGGCGATCTGCGGCAGCACGTGCACCGGGGCATCCACCGCCAGCACCAGGCTGCCGGTGTGCAGCGCACGCGAATCCTGCAGCAGTTCATGGGCCTCGGCCTCGCAGGCGAACAGGCGCTGGCTGATGCCCAGCAGGCGCTCGCCGAGGTCGGTGAGCTGCACCGAACGCTTGTTGCGGTGGAACAGCAAGACGCCAAAGCGCTCCTCCAGTTTGCGCACCTGGTCCGACACCGCCGGCTGGGTAAGAAACAGCTTTTCGGCGGCGCGGGTAAAGCTGCCGTGAACGGCCACGGCATGGAAGGCCTTGAGTTGTGCGTGGGAAACCGACATGACGACCTCAGTAACAAGCTGGGCTTATGTGTGAAATACGATAAATCGATTTTATTTATCTTAGCGCAACTGTTTCCATGCATGTCAGCCCGACGCTGGTACCACAAGTGCCGCCAGGGCCATGGCACCCACACGGCGCCATCTGACCCGATGACAGCCTCGTCATCGCTGTGCGTAACACAAGAACAAGACAGGCGTTTCTTCACATTCTGCCGGCACACTCAAGCAAGAGGTCAGACTTACATGAATCAATCCCTAGCCGCGTTCAAACGCTGGCGTATCCAGATTTTCGCCATTACCTGGCTGGCCTACGCCGCCTTCTACTTCACCCGCAAGGCCTTCTCGGTGGCCAAGTTGGGCATCGGTGAAGACCCCAACTTCATGCTCGACAAGGCCGCCATGGCCAACCTCGACGCCATCTACCTGGCCGCCTACGCCGTGGGCCAGTTCACCTGGGGCATGCTTGCCGACCGCTTTGGCCCACGCGTGGTGGTGCTCGGCGGCCTGCTGATTTCTGCTGCTGCGGCGGTGGTGATGGGCAGTTACGCCACCTTCCCGATCTTCGCCACCTGCATGCTGGTGCAGGGCCTGGCGCAATCCACCGGCTGGGCCGGGTTGTGCAAGAACATCGGCAGCTTCTTCCCGGCGTCGCAGCGTGGGCGGGTGCTGGGCCTGTGGAGTTCCTGCTATGCCTTCGGCGGCCTGGTGGCCTCGCCGTTCGCCGGCTGGTGGGCCTATACCCTGGTCGGTACCTGGCACGCGGCGTTCTTCTCCAGTGCCGCCGTGGTGGCGCTGGTGGCCGTGCTGTTCTTCTTCCTGCAGCGCAACAAGCCTGAAGACGTCGGCCTGCCGGCGGTGGAGCCCGAGCCGCAGAGCATGGCCCCGGCCGGCAACCTGTGCAGCGTGTGGGCGCCGCTGAAGGAGATCATGCGCAACCGCACGGTGCTGACCCTGGGGCTGGCGTATTTCCTGTTGAAACCGGCGCGCTACGCCATCCTGCTGTGGGGGCCGGTGATCGTCTTCGAGCAGATGCCCTCGGTGGGCAAGGTGGGGGCAGCGATCATCCCGACAGCCTTCGAACTGGCCGGGCTGCTCGGCCCGATCATCATCGGCCTGGCCTCCGACAAGCTGTTCGGCGCCAGGCGCATGCCGGCCTGTGTCATCAGCCTGGTGTTGCTGACCGTGGCGTTGGCGGCGTTCATGGCGGCCATGCACACCGGCAGCGTGATCCTGGTGGTGGCCCTGCTGTTCGTCATGGGCCTGACCCTGTACGGGCCGGACTCGATGATCAGCGGCGCTGCGGCCATCGACTTCGGCACCGCCAAGGCTGGCGCTACCGCAGCTGGCTTCGTCAACGGCTGCGGTTCGGTGGGGGCGGTGCTTGGCGGGCTGCTGCCGGGGTACTTCGATGGTGTCACGGTGTTCATCGTGTTCGCCGGCTGCGCGCTGTTCTCGGCGCTGGTGCTGCTGCCGCACTGGAACAGCCGCCCGGCCAGCGCTGCGCAAAGCACTGATGTGGCACCGAATACCAGCATGGCAATCAAGCCACTGCGTACCTGAAAGGAAAGCGAGCGAATGAGACCCTTCTGGCTGCAACAGGCCCTGGATTCGGCGCAAGAGGCGGTGTGCCCGCCGCTGCAAGGCGATGCCCGTTGCGATGTGTGCATCGTCGGCGGCGGCTATACCGGCCTGTGGACCGCGCTGATGCTCAAGGAAGCGGTGCCGGCCCTGGATATCGTGCTGATCGAGGCCGATATCTGCGGTGCCGGTGCCAGTGGCCGCAATGGTGGCTGTGCGTTGTCCTGGTCGGCCAAGTACTTCACCCTCGAGCGGTTGTTCGGGGTGGCCGAGGCGGTGCGCCTGGTGCGTGAGTCGGAGCGCAGCATCGGTGAGATCGGCGCGTTCTGCGCGGCCAATGGCATCGATTGCGACTACCGCCTGGACGGCACGCTGTACACCGCCACCAACGCCGCCCAGGTCGGCGCCACCGACGCGGTGATCGCCGCGCTGGAGCAAAAGGGGATCAATTCGTTTCGCCGCCTGCCGCTGCAGCAGGTGCAGCGCCTGGCGGGTTCGGCGCGGCACCTGGAAGGCTGGTTCTCGCCGGCCGCGGCCACGGTGCAGCCGGGCAAGCTGGTGCGCGGCCTGCGCCGGGTGGCCTTGCAGCGCGGCGTGCGCATCCATGAGGGCACCGCCATGACCGGCCTGGAGCACGGCGCCCCGGTGCAGGTGCGCACGGCCCATGGCACGGTGCGCGCCGACCGCGTGGTATTGGGCCTGAATGCCTGGATGGCGCGGGCTTTCCCACAGTTCGAACGCAGCGTGGCGATTGTTTCCAGCGACATGGTGATCACCGAACCTTGCCCCGAGCTGCTGCACCAGGTCGGCCTGGACAGCGGCATCAGCGTGCTCGATTCGCGGATTTTCGTGCATTACTACCACAACACCTCCGATGGTCGGCTGATGCTCGGCAAGGGCGGCAATACCTTCGCCTATGGCGGGCGCATGCTGCCGGTGTTCGACCAGCCGTCGCCGTACCGGCCGCTGCTGCGTGAAAGCCTGGGCGGGTTTTTCCCGGCGCTGGCCGAGGTGCCGCTGGCGGCCAGCTGGAACGGGCCGTCCGACCGCTCGGTGACCGGTTTGCCGTTCTTTGGCCGGCTGGACGGGCAGGGCAACGTGTTCTACGGCTTTGGTTACTCCGGCAGCGGCGTCGGGCCGTGCCACATGGGCGGGCAGATTCTGTCGTCGCTGGCACTGGGGCTGGACAACCCATGGACCCGTTCGCCGCTGGTCAAGGGGCCGCTGGGGCTGTTCCCGCCCGAGCCGATCCGCTACCTGGGCTCGCTGATGGTGCGCAATGCCATCCGCCGCAAGGAGCGGGCCGAGGACCGTGGGCTGCGGCCGCGCAGGCTGGATGTGCGCCTGGCGCGGTTTGCCGCGGCGGCGGGCAAGGCCGATAAAGGCTGATGAGATTTCTTGTCGAACACAGGCCAGAGGGCGTATAAACTGCACCCACTTTTGGCCGGTCGCTTCCTGAACCGGCCGCTGAAACAAGAGAGTCGACATGGGCGCACAGTGGAAAGCCAAACATAAAGAAGCCGCGGCCAACGCCAAAGGCAAGATCATGGGCAAGCTGTCCAAAGAGATCCAGATCGCCGCCAAGTCCGGCGCCGACCCGGACATGAACCCACGCCTGCGCCTGGCCATCGAGCAGGCCAAGAAGGCCTCGATGACCCGCGAGACCCTGGAGCGCGCAATCCGCAAGGGCGCGGGCCTGGACGGCGATGCCGTGCAGTACTCGGCGGTAAGCTACGAAGGTTTCGCCCCGCACCAGGTACCGCTGATCGTCGAGTGCCTGACCGACAACGTCAACCGCACCGTCGCGCAAATCCGCGTGCTGTTCCGCAAGGGCCAGCTGGGTGCCAGCGGTTCGGTGGCCTGGGATTTCAACCACGTCGGCCTGATCGAAGCCACCCCGAGCGGCGACGCCGACCCGGAAATGGCGGCCATCGAAGCCGGTGCCCAGGACTTTGAAGACGGCGACGAAGAGGGTTCGACCCTGTTCATCACCGACACCACCGACCTGGACGCGGTGCAGAAGGCCCTGCCGGAGCATGGCTTCACCGTGACCTCGGCGAAGATCGGCTACACCCCGAAGAACCCGGTGAGCGCGGCCACCCTGAGTGCCGAGGCGCTGGCCGAGGTGGAAGCGTTCCTCGAAGCTATCGACGAGAACGATGACGTGCAGAACGTTTATGTTGGCCTGACTGACTGATCTGCTTCTCTGGGGCCGCTTTGCGGCCCAATCGCCGGCAAGCCAGCTCCCACAGGTACAGCACAAGCCCCGATGGTTGTGGTGACCCTGTGGGAGCTGGCTTGCCGGCGATTGGGCCGGTCGATCCTCTAGAAGGGAGCCTGTATGAACCCCGCTTTCGCCTCCCTCAGCCTCGCCCACCTGCGTACCCTCGACCACCTGCTGCAGCTGAAGAACCTCAGCCACGCCGCCGAGCGCCTGGGCGTCAGCCAGTCCGCCCTCAGCCGCCAGCTGGCCCATCTGCGCGACGCCTTCGATGACCCGTTGCTGGTACGCCAGGGCCGCGGTTACGTGCTCAGCGAACACGCCGAAGCCTTGGTCGAACCCCTGCGCCAGGTTCTCGAAGAGCTGCACGCCCTGCGCCAGCCCGCGGTGTTCGACCCGGCGCGCTGCGAGCGGCGTTTCTGCCTGGCCGCGTCGGACTACGTGGCCGAGCACATGCTGCCGCTGCTGGTGGCGGCGCTGGAGCGCGAAGCGCCGGGTGTATCGCTGGAGTACCGCACCTGGCAGGCCGGCCAGTACGCCTTGCTGGCCAGTGGCGAGATCGACCTGGCCACCACCTTGTTCGACGAGTCGCCACCCAACCTGCACGGGCGGCTGTTGGGCGAGGACCGCGCGGTGTGCCTGATGCGCCACGACCACCCGCTGGCCGCCCGCGGCGCGCTCAGCCAGGACGACTACCTGGCGCACAAGCATGTGCGTATTTCCGGTGGAGGCGACAAGGACAGCTTCATCGACCGCCACTTGCGCGCCCAGGGCCTGCAACGGCGGGTCAGCCTGGAAGTGCCGTTCTTCTCCGCCACCGTGCAGGTGATCGCGAACAGCCAGGCGCTGGCCACCGTGCCCGAGCACATCGCCCGGCAGTTGTGCCGCCTGCATGATCTGGCCTGGCGGCCGTTGGGCTTCATCGACCACAGCCAGCGCTACTGGGTGGTGTGGCACCAGCGCCTGCAGGCCTCGGCCGAACACCGCTGGTTGCGCAACCGGGTGTTCGAGTTGTGGCGCCAGTCGCAGTTCGGTGTGCAGGGCGGGCATGCGGGTTTGCTATAGCAGGTATGCGCGAGGCGGGGTTATTCACTTCGGGACAGGTGCCTAGACTGGGGCATTGTGTTGCCTGTACCGGCCTCTTCGCGGGCACGCCCGCTCCCACAAGCGATGCAATACCTGTGGGAGCGGGCGTGCCCGCGAAGAGGCCAGCACAGGCAGCGAAAAACCCACAGGAGACCCCAGGTGACCCCCGAACAATTCCGCCAGTACGGCCACCAACTGATCGACCTGATCGCCGACTACCGCCAGTCCGTCGGCGAGCGCCCGGTCATGGCCCAGGTCGAGCCCGGCTATCTCAAGGCCGCCTTGCCCGCTCAGGCCCCCCTGCAAGGCGAACCTTTCGCTGCGATCCTCGACGACGTCAACCAGTTGGTCATGCCCGGCCTGTCCCATTGGCAGCACCCGGACTTCTACGGCTACTTCCCCTCCAATGGCACCCTGTCGTCGGTCCTCGGTGACTTCCTCAGCACTGGCCTGGGCGTGCTGGGCCTTTCGTGGCAGTCCAGCCCGGCCCTGAGCGAGCTGGAGGAAACCACCCTCGACTGGCTGCGTCAGCTGCTCGGCCTGTCTGGTCAATGGAGCGGGGTGATCCAGGACACCGCATCCACCAGCACCCTGGTGGCGCTGATCTGCGCACGGGAACGCGCCAGCGACTACGCACTGGTACGCGGCGGCCTGCAAGCCCAGGCCAGGCCGCTGATCGTCTATGTCAGCGCCCATGCCCACAGCTCGGTGGACAAGGCCGCATTGCTGGCCGGTTTCGGTCGCGACAACATCCGCCTGATCCCGACCGACGAACGCCATGCCCTGCGCCCGGAAGCACTGCAGGCGGCGATCGAGCAGGACCTGGCCGCCGGCAACCAGCCCTGCGCCGTGGTCGCGACCACCGGTACCACGGCTACCACGGCCCTCGACCCGCTGCGGCCGATCGGCGAGATCGCCCAGGCCCATGGCCTGTGGCTGCACGTGGACTCGGCCATGGCCGGCTCGGCGATGATCCTGCCGGAATGCCGCTGGATGTGGGACGGCATCGAGCTGGCCGATTCGCTGGTGGTCAACGCGCACAAGTGGCTGGGCGTGGCCTTCGATTGCTCGATCTACTACGTGCGCGACCCGCAGCACCTGATCCGGGTGATGAGCACCAACCCCAGCTACCTGCAGTCGGCGGTGGATGGCGAGGTGAAGAACCTGCGTGACTGGGGTATCCCGCTGGGCCGTCGGTTCCGTGCGTTGAAGTTGTGGTTCATGCTGCGCAGCGAGGGGGTCGAGGCGTTGCAGGCACGGCTGCGGCGTGACCTGGACAATGCCCAGTGGCTAGCCGGGCAAATCGGCGCGGCGGCGGAGTGGGAGGTGCTGGCGCCGGTGCAGTTGCAGACGTTGTGCATCCGCCATCGGCCGGCGGGGCTGGAAGGGGAGGCGCTGGATGCGCATACCAAGGGCTGGGCCGAACGGCTGAACGCGTCCGGGGATGCCTATGTGACGCCGGCAACGCTGGATGGGCGGTGGATGGTGCGGGTGTCGATTGGCGCATTGCCGACCGAGCGGGGGGATGTTCAGAGGCTTTGGCAGCGCCTTCAGGAAGTGGTCAAGGGCTGAAATTGCCGGGGCCGCGTTGCGGCCCCGGCAATCGATCAGTGGCTCACTGCCTGAAAGCTACCTTTACGGCTAGCTTCATAGGTGGTCTTGTCCATCGGTTTGGCATCGGGGTTGCCAAGGTCTTCCATCGCCAGGCGATGGGTTTCCGGGGCGATGTACGCTGCCAGGGCACACACGCAGGTGATGAAGAACGCCAGGCCACCGACCACCAGCGGGATGTTGTCCGAACCAGGCGGGGCAACCAGGGCGAACAGTGCCGGCAGCATGGCGGTCAGCATGGTGCCGATGTTCTGCGCGATGGCCATGGCCGAAACACGGTAGCGGGTGTGGAACAGCTCTGGGTAGAAGCTTGGGAACACCGCGTTGTAACCCTGGTACACCATGCCCCACATGACGATGGAAGAGGCGAACGCCAGCGGTACGTTCTGGATGCTGATCGCATACAGGTAGACGAAAGCCAGCAGGCCCGAGCCCAGGCAACCGGCGATCATGGTCGGGCGACGGCCGATCTTGTCGGAAAGGTTGCCGACAAACGGAATCACCAGCACCGCGACGATGTTGCCGACTACCGGAATCCACAGGTACACGCTCTTGTCGAAGCCGATGCCATAGGCCGGCTGCACCGCGTAGGCCGCACCGAAGATGGTGGCGACCACCGGGATCACGTTCATCAGGGCCATGAACATCACCAGCACCATGTGCTTCCAGCTGTGGCGGAAGGCCTCGCTGATCGGCGACTTGGCGACTTTGTCCTGCTTCTCTTCCTTCACGAACGCCGGGGTTTCGTGCACTTCCTTGCGAATGATGAAGCCGGCGATCAGCACGATGGCGCTCATCAGGAATGGAATGCGCCAGCCCCAGTCGTTGAAGGCTTCGCTGGGCATGAAGTAGGCCAGTGGCAGGAACACTGCCGCCGCCAGCACCTGGCCAGCCTGCACGCCTTGCAGGGTGAAGCTGGCGTAGTAGCCCCGTCGACCGAACGGTGCGTGCTCCATGATCATCGAACTGGCACCGGAGATTTCCCCGGCCACGGCAAAGCCCTGGATCAGGCGCAGCACTACCAGCAAGGCCGGGGCGAGCAGGCCGATGTCGTGGTAGGTGGGCAGCAGGCCCACGGCCATCGTCGACAGGCCCATCAGGAACATGCACAGCAGCAGTACGTTCTTGCGGCCGCGGGTGTCACCCCAGTGGCCCAGCACGAAGGCGCCGACCGGGCGCGCCAGGTAACCCACGCCGTAAGTGGCCAGCGAGGCAATGATGGCCATTTTCGGGTCGGTGTTGGGGAAGAAGATCTGCGGGAAAATCAGCGCAGCGGCCTGGGCGTAAATGAAGAAGTCGTAGTACTCGAGTGCCGAGCCTATCCATCCACTGGCGGTCGCTTTCTTGGCTTGAGAGCTGGAGTGAGCCATCGTTGTCTCCGTTGTTATTGTTGTTTGCACAGGTTCCGCCGGAGATTCGCCAAGGCAGGAGGCGAGGGTCGGTGTGCCTGCGTCTGTGGTTCATGTTGACCACGGGCCAGTGGGCTGGCAATTCGCTAAAACCGGTTTTGTGCGATAATCGAACGCAAAACTAACCATTCCGTACAAAGAGATTGAAGCGACGACTTTACCTGCGAATAATCGATCGTGCCAGGAACTGTGGTCCTGATTTTCCAGGTCTGGCCCAATCGCCGGCAAGCCAGCTCCCACAAGGCATGCGCCAATCCTGTGGGAGCTGGCTTGCCGGCGATAGGGCCGGTACAGGCAGCCCTGGCCTCAACCCTCCAACAACAAGGAACTCCCGCCATGCAGCGTTCGATCGCTACCGTGTCCTTGAGCGGCACCCTGCCGGAAAAGCTCGAAGCCATCGCCGCCGCCGGTTTTGACGGCGTCGAGATCTTCGAAAACGACCTGCTCTATTACGCCGGCAGCCCGCGCCAGGTACGGCAGATGTGCGCCGACCTGGGTATTGCCATCACCCTGTTCCAGCCGTTCCGCGACTTCGAGGGCTGCCGCCGCGACCGCCTGCAGAAAAACCTCGACCGCGCCGAGCGCAAGTTCGACCTGATGCAGGAACTGGGTACCGACCTGGTGCTGGTGTGCAGCAACGTCCAGGCCGATGCCCTGGGCGAAGAGCAATTGCTGGTCGACGACCTGCGCCTGCTGGCCGAGCACGCTGGCAAACGCGGCCTGCGCATCGGCTACGAAGCCCTGGCCTGGGGCCGCCACGTCAACACCTACCAGCAAGTCTGGAACCTGGTGCGCCAGGCCGACCACCCGGCCCTCGGGGTGATTCTCGACAGCTTCCACACCTTGTCGCTCAAGGGCGACCCGAGCGCGATCCGCGACATCCCCGGCGACAAGATCTTCTTCGTGCAAATGGCCGACGCGCCGATCCTGGCCATGGATGTGCTGGAGTGGAGCCGCCACTTCCGCTGCTTCCCGGGGCAGGGCGAGATGGACATGGCCGGTTTCCTGGCGCCAATCCTTGCCACCGGCTACCGCGGGCCGCTGTCGCTGGAAATCTTCAACGACGGCTTCCGCGCCGCACCGCCCCGGCAGAACGCCGCCGACGGCCTGCGTTCGCTGCTGTACCTCGAAGAGCACACCCGCCTGCGCCTGGAGCAGGAAGGTACCTCGATCGAGCCCGGTGTGCTGTTCACCCCACCGGCGGCCAGTGCCTATGACGGCGTGGAGTTTCTCGAATTCGCAGTCGACGAAGCCGTTGGCGCGCGCCTGGGCAGCTGGCTGAAGCGCCTGGGCTTTGCCGATGCCGGCAAGCACCGCAGCAAAGAGGTGCAGTTGCTGCGCCAGGGCGATATCAACATTGTGCTGAACGCCGAACCCTATTCCTTCGGCCACAACTTCTTCGAGGCCCACGGGCCGTCGCTGTGCGCCACCGCGCTGCGAGTCAAGGACCAGCAAGCCGCCCTGAAGCGCGCCACCGCCTTCCGTGGCCAGCCGTTCCGTGGCCTGGTCGGGCCCAACGAGTGCGAAGTGCCGGCGGTACGTGCGCCAGATGGCAGCCTGCTGTATCTGGTGGAGCAGGGCACTGCCGGCCAGACCCTGTACGACACCGACTTCAGCCTGGACAAGAACGTCACGGCCACCGGCGGCCTGCGCCGTATCGACCACATGGCCCTGGCCCTGCCGGCCGAGTCGCTGGACAGCTGGGTGCTGTTCTACAAGAGCCTGTTCGATTTCGCTGCCGACGACGAAGTGGTGCTGCCGGACCCTTATGGCCTGGTCAAGAGCCGCGCCCTGCGCAGCCAGTGCGGCACCCTGCGCCTGCCGCTGAACATCTCGGAAAACCGCAACACCGCCATCGCCCATGCGCTGTCCAGCTACCGTGGTTCGGGCGTGCACCACATCGCCTTCGATTGCGACGACATCTTCCGCGAAGTGGCGCGGGCCAAACTGGCTGGGGTACCGTTGCTGGAGATCCCGCTGAACTACTACGACGACCTGGCGGCGCGTTTCGATTTCGACGACGAGTTCCTCAGCGAACTGGCCTACTACAACGTGCTGTACGACCGCGATGCCCAGGGCGGCGAGCTGTTCCACGTGTACACCGAGCCGTTCGAAGAGCGTTTCTTCTTCGAGATCATCCAGCGCAAGGGGGGGTATGCCGGTTACGGGGCGGCCAACGTTGCGGTGCGCCTGGCAGCCATGGCCAAGGCCCGCAGCGGGGCGGCGCGCAAGCCAGTCCTGTAGTTGCTGCCTGTACCGGCCTCATCGCCGGCAAGCCAGCTCCCACAGGATCACCACGGCCCGATAGGCCAGTGCAGTACCTGTGGGAGCTGGCTTGCCGGCGATGAGGCCGGTAAAGCCACTGCGGTTCAGCGCCCCTCGGCCACCAACAGCAGCGACTGCGGCAGCGCACTCTGCGGGTGCTGTGGCTCCTGCAGGCTGACCAGCCGCAACCCCGCCATGTCCAGCGCGTTCAACCAGCTGGCCAGGGTACGGAAGTACCACGGCATCACCTGCCAATCCCCGGCGAACCCGGCAAACGCCTCCTCCCGCCAGCCATCCTGGTAATCCCCATCCGCCACGCTCCACGGGTGCAGGGTCTGGATCACCAGCGCACCGCCGGGCGCCAGCAACGCATTCATCGCCGCCAGCAACGGGATGATGTCCTGATGCAACAGGGCGAAGTTGGCGCAGATCAGGTCATAGTCCTTGCCAACATAGGCCTGCCCGGCGGCCAGCTGTGCATAGCTGGCCAGATGCACCTCGGCGGCACCAGCAGCACGCGCGGCATCCACCAGCGCCCGGTCTCCATCCACACCTACCGCCTCGATACCCCGGTCACCCAGCGCGCGCAGCAGCCAGCCTTCACCACAGCCCAGGTCGAGCACCCGTTCGGGCTGGCGGCCCAGGATCGCCAGCAGGATGGCCTGGTCGGTAACCTGTCGGCGGCTCTCGATACTGCCGCTGCGCACCGCATCGATCCAGGCCTGGGCGTTGTGCTGCCAGCTGTCGAGCAAGGCGTCTTCAGGGTTGCGCATGGTCATTTCCTTTGTACTCGTTTTCGCGCTGCGGCCGCCAGAGCGCTCAGCCGGCCGCAGCGCGCTGTCGCTTGATCCGGTACATATCGCCATCAGCATGGCGCAGCAGCATGTCGGCATCGTTGCCGTCCTCGGGGAAACGGGCCACGCCAATGCTGCAGGATGGCGCATCGATGCCCGCAAACTCGGCGCCGAGTGGCTCGGCCATGGTGGCCAGGATGCGTGCCACCTGCTCGGCGATGGCCTCTGGTGACACGTAGTCGGTCAGCAGCACGGTGAACTCGTCACCACCCATCCGCGCCACTGTATCGGTCGCACCTACGCAGCCTTCCAGGCGCCGCGCCAGGGTGCACAGCACCCGGTCACCCACGCTGTGGCCATGGTTGTCGTTGATGTCCTTGAAGTCATTGATATCGATGAACAGCAACGCCAGCGGGTGGTTGTGTTGCCGGGCCGCGGCAAGGGCGGTGTCCAGCCGCTCATTGAACATGGCCCGGTTGGCCAGGCGGGTGAGTGGGTCGTGGTGGGCCAGGAAGCGCAGTTCCTCCTCGGCCTGGCGTTGGGCGGTGACATCCCGCGCCACACCGATGCGGGCATCGGCCTCATCGGACCAGCAGGCGGCCCACAGGATATGCACGATACCGCCATCCTTGCGGATGTAGCGGTTGCGGAAGTCGTAGTGGGATTGGCCGTTCATCACCCGGACGATCGATGCGCGGGTGATCGCCAGGTCGTCAGGGTGCATGTAGTCGGTGATCGGGGTGCCGATCAGTTCGCAGGCCCGGTAGCCCAGCAGCGCCTCGCAGGCATCGCTGACGAAAACGATCTGGTTGTCCCGGTCGACCACGAACACCGTGTCCAGCATCAGGTGGATCAGCCTGGGGTATAACGCTTGCAGGTCTACGGGCATGGGGCAGTGCGTCCACGGCGGGGTGACCGATCATAGCCTGAAATGGAACAAAATGCGGTAGGCGCCGCATACCCTGTGGGAGCGGGCATGCCCGCGAACACCGGCGCAGCCGGTGCCATACACCGCGTCGCCTGCTTCGCGGGCATGCCCGCTCCCACAGGGCCGTGGATAGTCAGTTGCTTACCACCAGTTCCGGCCCGAGGTAATCGTTGATCTGCTGGATATCGTCATCCCCCAGGCTGCCCACCGACGATGCCAGGCGCAGCCGCGACATCAGGTAGTTCAGCTTCGCCTCGAACAGGTCATGCCGGGCGTCAAACAGCAACTCCTCGGCATTGAGCACATCCGAGTTGGTACTGGTGCCGCCTTCCCTGAAACCCTTGCGGGCCGAAAGCAGCGAGCGTTCGTTGGACGCCACGGCCTTTTCCAGCGCCTGAATGCGCAAGGCGCCACTCTGCACGCCGCGGTACTCGCGGGTGGTGCCGGAAATCACTTCCTCGCGCGTGGCGTCCAGTTCATCCAGGGCCTTGGAACTGTTGGCGCTGGCCTGGCGGGTGAGGGCGCTGGTGCTGCCGCCGCTGTACAACGGAATGTTCAGCTCCAGCCCGATCGAGCTGTAGTGGTTGCGCTGGTTCAGTTCGGAAATCGACTGGCTGCTGCCGGCGGTATAGCCCGCCACGAAATCCAGGGTCGGCCAGTGCCCGGCGCGGGCGCGTTTCACTTCTTCTTCGGCCAGCTCGTAGTTGTGCCGGCGCGCATGAATCAATGGGCTGTCGGCCTGGGCCTTGACCAGCCAGTCCTGCAGGTTGCCCGGCATCAGCGGCGGGGTGCTGAAGCCCGGCTGCAAGGTGGTCAGCGACTCCGGCGTTTCACCGATGTATTCCTCCAGCTTGCGGCGGGCGTTGACCAGGTTGTCCTGGGCCTCGATCAGGTCGGCCTCGGCCAGGTCGCGACGGGCTACAGACTCGTCGATATCGGTGATGGTGCCGGCACCCAGCTCCATGCGCCGCTTCGCCGACGCCAGCTGCTCTTCGAAGGCATTCAGCTTGGCTTTGGCCAGGGTGATGGTTTCGCTGGCCAGCAGCACGTCGAAGTAGGCGTCGGCCAGGCGCACCGCAGCGTCCTGGGTCTTGGCATCGAACACCGCCACGCTGTAGTCGGCACGTTGCTGGCCCTGGCGGTACTCGGCCATCTTCTGCTTGTTGAACAGCGGTTGGCGCAACCGCACGTTGGCACCCTTGGAGTCATAGTCCAGGTCGCTGTCCCGGCCATTCTGCCGCTGGCTGCCATTGACCTTGTTGAAGTAGCCCGCAGCGTTGATCTGCGGCAGCAGGCCGGCCTCGCCGATGGCGCGGTTCTCACTGCCGGCTTCTTTCTCGTGCACCGCGGCGCGGTAGATCGGGCCCTGGTACTGCAGCAGGTCCCAGGCTTGCTTCAGGTCCATGGCACTGGCCTGTACGGACAACCCCAACAGGCACAACATCAGGCACGGGCGATTCATGTCATTGCTCCTTGAACGAGGCGTCCACGCGTTCGAGCATCGGCTTGAGCAGGTAGCTGAGCAGGTTGCGCTCGCCGGTCTTGATGGTGACGGTGGCCGGCATGCCGGGGCGGATGTGGTTGCTGCCCAGCAGGCCCATGCCGCCTTGCGTCACTTCCACTTGGGCCAGGTAGTACGGCTGCTTGCTTTCTTCGTCCATCAGGCGGTCGGCGGAAATGGTCATGACCCGCCCGGGGATGTTCGGTGTCTTCGCATGGTTGAAGGCCGGGAAGGCGAGGTCCACGTCCAGGCCCGGCACCATCTTGTCGATGGCCTGCACCGGGATCATTGCGTCGACCTGCAACGGCTGGTCGAGCGGCACCACCTCCATGATCTTGGCCCCAGGCTGGATGATGCCGCCGACCGTGGCGATGCTCAGTGCCTGGACCATGCCGTCGATCGGCGAGCGGATCACCGTGTGGGTCACTTCGTAGTCCAGCGCGCGCAGGCGATCGGCCAGGGTGGTGTTCTCCTTGGCGGTATCGGTCAGTTGCGATTCCACTTCCTTGAGGTAGTCGTGCTGGCGTTGCAGGATGCGCAGCTTGATCTCGGTGGCCTGGCTGCGCGCCCGGGCAATGTTGTTGAGGTTTTCGGCCTGGCCGGCGGACAGGTCGGCATTGTTGCGCTCCAGCTCCAGCAGGCGATTGCGTGGCACATAGCCTTCGGCGGCCAGCACGCGTGTGCCTTGCAGTTCCTGGTTGAGGAAGCCGATCTGCGAGGCGCGGGCGCCGTACACCTGCTGCAGGCCCTTGAGCTGCACCGCCGTGGCGGCCAGGTTTTCCTCGAGGATGCTCAGTTCACCAGCAAGGCCGGCGCGGCGGGTGTCCAGCAGGCGCTGTTGCAGGTCCATGGCTGCCAGCAGGCGCGGGTCGTTGCCGTAGTGCTTGAGCAGGGCAGGGTCGAAGGTGACCTTGTCGCGGCCATCGCGCTCGGCTTCCAGGCGGTTTTCCACGGTCTTGCTGACGATGTACTGGGCACTGACCGCGCCCTGTTCGGCCACCGCACGCAGGGCGTCCAGGCGTACCACCTCCTGGCCTTTCTTCACCATGTCGCCTTCACGCACCAGGATCGCCTCGACCGTGCCGCCGGTCAGGTGCTGCACCGCCTTGCGGTTGCTGGTGACCTTGACCGTGCCGGTGGCGACCACCCCGGCATCCAGTGGCGCCAGGCACGACCACAGCAGGAAGCCGCCAAAGCCGGCGATGACCATCCATACGCCCCAGCGTGCCGGCCGGCCCATGTCCAGGTCGATACCGTTGCGGGCCTCGGCGGGAATCAATTCGGTGTGTTGGGTCATCTGCATGATCGATCACTCCCGTGCTTTTACCGAGGCCAGCGGCGCTGCGGTCGCCGCCGGGATAACGCTGGCCTTGCGCAGCGCCGCGAACACTTCGTCGCGGCTGCCGAGCATGTGCACGGCACCGTCACGCAGCATCAGCACCTTGTCGACCGCGCACAGCACATTAGGCCGGTGGGAAATCAGGATTACCGTGGCCCCGCGCGCCTTGAGTTCGGCCAGCGCATCGACCAAGGCCTTTTCGCCAACGTCATCGAGGTTGGCGTTGGGCTCGTCCAGCACCACCAGGTTCGGCTCGCCATACAGCGCACGGGCCAGGGCGATGCGTTGCTTCTGGCCACCGGACAGCGGGCTGCCGTCGGCTGCCAGGCGGGTGTCGTAGCCCTGCGGGAAGCGCAGGATCATGTCGTGCACGCCACTGCTGCGGGCAGCGCGGATCACCGCTTCGCTGTCCACTTCGGTGAAGCGTGCGATGTTCTCGGCGATGGTGCCCTCGAACAACTCCACGTCCTGCGGCAGATAGCCGAGCCACGGGCCAAGTTCGGCCTTGTTCCAGGTGAAGATGTCGGCGCCGTCCAGGCGCACCTTGCCGGCCTGGGTCGGCCACACGCCTACCAGCAGGCGGGCGAGGGTGGATTTGCCCGAGGCCGAAGGGCCGATGATGCCCAGGCTTTCACCCGGGACCAGGCTGAAGCTGACCCCGCGCACGATGTTGTTGTTGGTGCCGGGGGCGCCGGCGATCACGTTTTCCACGGCCAGCATGCCCATTGGCCGCTGCAGCGACATGCTCGGTGGCCGCTGCGGGTAGTCGTGCAGCAGGTCGTTGAGCCGGCCCCAGGCGGAACGGCAGCCCAGCAGTTGCTTCCACGCGGCGATCGCCTGTTCAACCGGGGCCAGGGCGCGGCCGGTAAGGATCGAGCAGGCGATCATCATGCCGGGGGTGATCTTGCCCTCGATCGCCAGCAGTGCGCCGGCACCGAGGATCACTGACTGCAAGGTGATGCGCACGAAGCGCCCGGTGCTGCTGATCATTGCGGCGCGGTCGGAGGCCAGGGTCTGCATCTGCAGGATGCGCAAGTGCCCCTGGTACCAGCGCTTGCCTATCTCCGGCAGCATGCCCATGGCTTCGATCACTTCGGCGTTGCGCAGGTTGTTGTTGGCATAGCTGGCCGACGACATGGCCGCCTGGTTGGCCTCGGCCAAGGGTTTTTGCGTGGCCTTCTCGGTGAGGTAGGCCAGGCCCACCAGGATCAGCGAACCGATCAGCGTCACCAGCCCCAGCAGTGGGTGGATCAGGTAGCAGACCAGCAGGTAGATCGGCGTCCAGGGGGCATCGAAGAAGGCGAACAGGCCGTTGCCGGTCAGAAACTGGCGCACCTGCGCAAGGTCCTGCAGGGCCTGGGCCGGGTTGCCGCCGGCGCGGCTCAGGTTGCGTTCGAAGGCAGCGCTGAAGATGCGTCGGTTGAGGTCCATGTCGAGGAAGTTGCCGACCCGGATCAGTACGCGGGTACGGACCATCTCCAGGGCCGACATCAGCATGAACAAGCCGATCACCAGCAGGGTGAGCATGGTCAGGGTGGTGACGTTGCGGCTGACCAGGGCGCGGTCGTACACCTGCAACATATAAATTGCTGGCGTCAACATCATGACGTTTATGACGCCGCTGAAGGCGGCCAGGGCAAAAAAGCTGCGGCGCAGGCGGAACAGCACGTCGGCCAGCTCGGAACGAGTGCGTGGTGGCTTGTGCATCGGGGCCTCCCTTTATCACAAATCGGGAAGCCCTTGCGGCGCCCCGTGCAGCGGTAATCGTGGCTTCTGGTTGGCTCGCAGGCGGATCGCTCTAATGGCGGATGCTCCAAAACGCTGCGCTGCTCCCACATGCTGGAGCGTAGGTTGCAGCGACATAGCCGGTAATATCGTTTCGCTCTATGAAGTCTTTGAACTTTTCATAAGTGCCAAAAAAACAGCTATTTGCATCGCATTATCATCGCCAGATGATTTTTTCGACGGGATATTGACAACCTTTTCGCCTGCGACTTTAGTCTGATGTATTCGGGCCCTGTGCGAGCTGGGGTCGATGCATGTGCGTTACAGCTGTATCGCATGCTTAACAAGGCCCCCCGGATGGTGGGTGCCGGCTTGCGAATGATGAGGCCAGTGGGGGCCAGCACAAGAGTGTTGTGCCCACTGAACCTGGACCACCGAACCAGTATCTGCGCACGTCAACACTGACTGGGCGCGGGAAGGACCCTGTTGCCCTGTGTCATCTCCGGACAGATCGAGGGCAATTGAAATGGCAGATTTCAGCAAGTCGGACCTGGAGTTCATCCTTCAACAGATTTTCATCGCCGAAGCCCACGCCGATGGCGCGAGCCTGACCGACCTGCTGCCCAACAGCCAGGTACCGTTCGGCCTGCGCACCGTGGACGGCAGCTACAACAACCTGGTAACCGGGCAGAGCGAGTTCGGTGCCGCCGACAACTCGTTCCTGCGCCTGCTCAGCCCCTCCTTCAGCGGCGACTATGCCGGCACCGGCACGGTCACCGATTCGCAACCACGCACCATCAGCAACCTGATCGTCGACCAGACGGCGAACAACCCGGCCGCGGTCGAGGCCAATGGTGGTGCCGCTCCGGTGATCAGCCCCGGCATCGACGGGGTGTTCGGCACCGCTGACGACACCGAAGTGTTCTTCATCCCCAACGTGTCGCCCGACGTCGGCCTGACCGCCGGCTTCAACGCCTGGATGACTTTCTTCGGCCAGTTCTTCGACCACGGTCTGGACCTGGTCACCAAGAGCAGCACCGACTTCGTGTTCATCCCGCTGCAGCCGGACGACCCGCTGTTCGTCGAAGGCAGCCCGACCAACTTCATGGTGCTGCCACGGGCTGTGCGTACCGCAGGCGCCGATGGTGTTGTGGGTACCGCCGACGATGGCCAGACCAACACCACCTCGCCGTTCGTCGACCAGAGCCAGACCTACAGCTCGCACCCCTCGCACCAGGTGTTCCTGCGTGAATACACGCTCAATGCCGCAGGCGACCCGGTAGCCACCGGGCGGCTGATCACCAACCGTGACCTGGGCGCCGATGGCCGCTTCGGCACCGCCGACGATGGCAATGGCGAAAGCGGTGGCATGGCCACCTGGGCAGTGGTCAAGGCCCAGGCACGCGACCTGCTGGGCATCAACCTGACCGACGCCGACGTGCACAGCGTGCCGCTGCTGGCCACCGACCCCTACGGCAACTTCGTGCGCGGGCCCAACGGCATGCCGCAGGTGGTGATGCGCGTTAGCAATGGCGCCGACGGCATCGCCGGTACCGCCGACGACGTCACCACGCTGGTCGAAGGCAACCGCGACGCGCCGATCAGCCTGGCCAATGCCGTGAGCACCGGGCATGGCTTCCTCGACGACATCGCCCACAACGCCGCGCCGGTGATCGTGAACGGTGTGCTGCAGGCCGACGCCGATACTGCCGTCGGCAACGCACAGCCGGTGGGGCCGGGTGGCAACAACCTGACCTACGACAACGAACTGCTCGACGCCCACTACATCGCCGGCGACGGCCGGGTGAACGAGAACATCGGCCTGACTGCCGTGCACCATGTGTTCCACTCCGAGCACAACCGCCTGGTGCAGCAGACCAAGGACACCCTGCTGGCTTCCGGCGACGTGGCGTTCCTCAACCAGTGGCTGATCGATGATGTCGCTGCCATCCCCACCACGCCCGCCGAAATCGCTGCGCTGGTATGGGACGGCGAGCGGCTGTTCCAGGCGGCCAAGTTCGGCACCGAGATGCAGTACCAGCACCTGGTGTTCGAAGAGTTCGCCCGTACCATCCAGCCGCAGATCGACGAGTTCCTGGCCCCCAACGGCTACGACACCTCGATCGACCCGGCCATCCTCGCCGAGTTCGCCCATGTGGTTTACCGCTTCGGTCACTCGATGCTGACAGAGACCGTCGACCGCTTCGACCCGGCGTTCGCCCCGGTGAACGGCGACCCGCAGCTCGGCCTGATCGCTGCCTTCCTCAACCCGCTGGCCTTCGCCGGCAGTGGCGCTACCGCCGACGAAGCGGCCGGCGCGATCATCCGTGGCGTCACCCGTCAGCTGGGCAACGAAATCGACGAGTTCGTCACCGAGGCGCTGCGCAACAACCTGCTTGGCCTGCCGCTGGACCTGCCCGCGCTGAACATTGCCCGTGGCCGTGACACCGGCATCCCCACCCTCAACGAGGCGCGGCGCGATTTCTATGCCATGACCGGCGACAGCCAGCTCAAGCCTTACATCAGCTGGGCCGACTTTGCCGACCATCTCAAGCACCCGGCGTCGCTGATCAACTTCATCGCCGCCTACGGTACCCACGCCACCATCACCGGGGCGGACACCGAAGCGGCCAAGCGCGCCGCCGCCGTGGCGCTGGTGCTTGGCGGTGACGGCGCGCCAGCGGACCGCCTGGACTTCCTCAACGGCACCGGTGCCTACGCCAACGTGACACTGGTCGGCGCGGACGGCATCCCCGGCACCGCCGATGACATCACCGGAGTGACCGTGACCGGCGTCGATGACATCGACTTCTGGGTCGGCGGCCTGGCCGAGCAGAAAATGCCATTCGGCGGCATGCTCGGCTCCAGTTTCAACTTCGTCTTCGAGACCCAGCTGGAAGCCCTGCAGAACGGCGACCGGTTCTACTACCTGTCGCGCACCGCGGGCATGAACTTTGGCACCGAGCTGGAGAACAACTCCTTCGCCAAGCTGATCATGCTCAACTCCGATGTCACCCACCTGTCCAACACCGTGTTCCTCACGCCGACCTTCACCCTCGAGGTGAACCAGGCCAACCAGTTCACCGGGCTGGGGGCCGATGGCCGGGCCGACCCGACGGGCGGCATCATGATCAACGGCGTCGAAGTGGTGCCGCTGGTGATTCGCGACAATCCCGATACCGTGGGCACCGACACCAACTTCCTGCATTACACCGGCGAAGACCACGTGGTGCTGGGCGGCACCTCCGGCAACGACATCATCATCTCCGGTGAGGGCGACGATACTGTCTACGGCGACGCCGGCAACGACACCCTGGAAGGCGGTGCGGGCAACGATGCGGTGCTGGGCGGTGCCGGTGATGACATCATCACCGACTCCTTCGGCGACAACCGCCTGGAAGGCAACGACGGCAACGACGTGATCGTCGCCGGCAGCATGCTGGTGGGCGGTAACCTGATCCTGGGCGGCAACGGCCAGGACTTCATCATCACCACCGAGGACATCAGCACAACCTTCGGCGGGCAGGGCGACGACTTCATCCTCGGCGCCAAGACCAACCTGCCGCCGACCGGCAACGAGGGTGACGACTGGATCGAGAAGGGCACCCAGGACGGTGCGCCCGGCGACAACTTTGCGCCGCTGCTGGGTGATGAAGTGGTCGGCAACGACATCTTCGTCGGTGGCGGTGGCTTTGACGAGATGATCGGCGAGGGCGGTGACGACATCTTTGTCGGCAGCGACGCCCAGGACAAGATGGACGGCATGTCCGGCTTCGACTGGATTACCAACAAGAATGACCAGGTTGGCGTCACCGTCGACCTGACCCTGGCCGCCCTGGCTCAACCCCATGGCAACGCACCGAACCAGAACACCGGTATTTTCAACCCGGTCGGCGCCTCGCCGGCTTCCATCCTCGACCGCTTTGCCGAGGTCGAGGGCGTGTCCGGCTCGAACTTCGCCGATGTGCTCAAGGGCGATAATGTCGATGCCGTGACCATCCTCAACCATGGTGGTGCCACCGGCAGTGCGCTGACCAACGTGGCGCTGATCCGTGGCCTGCAGCAGTTCCTGGCCGATGCCGGGTTGCCGACCACCGGCTTTGCCACTGGCAACATCATGCTCGGCGGCAACGGCAGCGACCTGATCGAAGGCCGTGGGGGCGATGACCTGATCGACGGTGACAAGTGGCTCAACGTGCGCATCGCCGTGTATGCCCCAGGAGACGTCAACCACACCGGCCCTGAGATCGCCAGCTTCGACAGCATGGTCGACATGATTCCGTTCATGCTCGACCGCACCTACAACCCAGGCCAGCTCAAGGCCGTGCGGGAAATCCTGCCCGGCACCTCGACGGGAGGGGCGGCGTTCGACACGGCAGTGTTCTCGGGGGTGCAGAGCGAGTACACGGTGACGCAGAACACCAAAGGTACGCTCGACACTTCCGATGATGTCTGGACAGTGACCGACAACGTCGATGGCCGGGATGGCGTCGATACCCTGCTGCACATCGAGCGCCTGCAGTTCGCCGACAGCCAGCGGGTGCTGGTGGAGGGGCTGAATGCGCAGCCTACCGGCAGCCCGGCCATTACTGATGGCAACGGCGGTGCGATCACCGTGGGCGATGTCCTTACCGTAAACGTGGCCGGCGTGCTGGATGCCGACAACATCAGCGCCGGCAACCCGCTGGGCACGCTCGCCGACCGTTCGGTGTCGTACTACTGGCAGTTCGAGGCCACCCCGGGCAGTGGCGTGTTCGAAGACATCATCCTGCTGCCGGCCGGCGACCTGGCGTTCCAGAGTGCCGACGGCACCACGTTCAAGGTGTCGCCGGACCTGGCCGGGTTGTCGCTGCGGGTCAAGGCGATCTACCAGGACGCCCATGGCACCACCGAAGTGCTGTTCTCCCAGCCCACTACCGTGGTGCAACCGGGCGCGCCTGTGGTACCGACGCCAGCCACGCCGGTGGCGGATGCCACTGCTGGCGGTGCCGGGCTGCACATGGTGCGTTCCGACCTCAACTTCATCCTCGACCAGATCAAGATCGCCGAGGCCGATGCCAACGGGGCAGACATCCTCTCGCTGCTGCCCAACATCCGTGCGCCGCTGGGCCTGCGGGCGGTGGATGGCTCGAACAACAACCTGATGAACCTCAACGGTATCAACAATACGCAGTACGGTGCCGCCGACAACGTCTTCCCGCGCGTGACCGACCCGGTGTTCAACCCGGCCGAAGGTGCACCGGCCGGCTTCTTCGGCCCTGGCTCGCCGGCCATTCCGGGCTCGTCGTACGAGCAGACCAGCGGCCCGGTGTTCGACTCGCAGCCGCGCACCATCAGCAACCTGGTCGTCGACCAGACTTCCAACAACCCGGCGGCCTATGCCACCGCGTATGACCCGGGTGCGGACGGCGTGCTCAACTTCGGTGCCGTGGGCAACGACGACGTGCTCAAGGACGGCGTGCGCATCGTCGCCAGCCCGGGCCTGGACGGCCAGTTCGGCACCGCCGACGACCACGACGTGTACCTGTTCGAGAACACCGCCGCCGATGCTGGCCTGTCGGCGCCGTTCAACGCCTGGATGACCTTCTTCGGGCAGTTCTTCGACCATGGCCTGGACCTGGTCACCAAGGGGGGCTCGGGCACTATTTACATCCCGCTGCAACCGGATGACCCGCTGTACGTGGAGGGCGGTTTCACCAACTTCATGGTGGTGACCCGTGCGACCAACCTGCCTGGGCCGGATGGCATCCTCGGCAACGCCGATGACATCCACGAGCACACCAATACCACCACCCCGTTCGTGGATCAGAACCAGACCTACAGCTCGCATCCTTCCCACCAGGTGTTCCTGCGCGGCTATCTGCTGACCGACGACGGGCCTATCGCCACCGGCCGATTGATCACCAACCGGGACCTGGGCGCCGACGGCCGCTACGGTACCGCCGACGACACCGAAATTGGTGGCATGGCGACCTGGAAGGTGGTCAAGGCCCAAGCCCGTGACGTACTGGGCATCAACCTGACCGACGCAGACGTCGACAACGTGCCGCTACTGGCGACCGATGCCTACGGCAACTTCATCAAGGGGCCCAACGGTTTCCCGATGGTGATCATGAAAGGGGCAGACGGCATTGCCGGCACGGCCGACGACCAGCAGGTCGAAGGCAACCCGCTGGCGCCGATCGACCTGACCAATGCCGTGCGCACCGGTCACCAGTTCCTTGCCGACATCGCCCACAATGCCGTGCCGGTGTTCAGCAACGGCGTACTGGTGCCTGATGCCGATACCGATGTGGGCAACGCCGTTCCGGTGAACCCGCAGACTGGCGCCAACCTTGCCTACGACAACGAACTGCTCGATGCGCACTACATCGCCGGCGACGGCCGGGTCAATGAGAACATCGGCCTGACCGCCGTGCATGCGATCTTCCACTCCGAGCACAACCGGCTGGTGGCGCAGACCATGGACACCGTGCTCGATTCGGGTGACCTGGCCTTCATCAACGAGTGGCTGCTCAACCCGATAACCGTGCTGCCGGCCGACCAGGCCGCAATCGACGCGCTGGTGTGGAATGGCGAGCGGCTGTTCCAGGCCGCCAAGTTCGGTACCGAGATGCAGTACCAGCACCTGGTGTTCGAGGAGTTCGCCCGCACCGTACAACCGCGGGTCGACCTGTTCTTCGCCCCGACCCAGGTGTATGACGTCGACCTCGATGCGTCGATCGTGGCCGAGTTCGCCCACACCGTGTACCGCTTCGGCCACTCGATGCTGACCGAGACCGTCGACCGCTTCGACGTCGACTTCACCGTCATCAGCGACCCGGCCAGCGCCAACCCCGACCAGCAATTGGGCCTGATCGCGGCGTTCCTCAACCCGCTGGCGTATGCCGCCAGTGGCGTCACCCCCGAGGATGCCACCAGTGCCATCGTGCGCGGGGTCACCCGCCAGGCCGGTAACGAGATCGACGAGTTCGTCACCGAGGCGCTGCGCAACAACCTGCTCGGTCTGCCGCTGGACCTGCCGGCGATCAACATCGCCCGTGGCCGCGACGTCGGTATTCCTTCGCTGAACGCTGTGCGCCGCGACATCTATGCGCAAACCGGCGATACCCAGCTCAAGCCTTACACCAGCTGGGTCGACCTGGTGCAGCACCTGAAGCATCCGGAGTCGCTGATCAACTTCATCGCCGCCTACGGCACCCATAGCACCATCACCGGGGCCACCACGTTGCTGGAGAAACGCGCGGCGGCCATGGCCCTGGTGTTCGGCGGCGACGGCGCGCCGGCCGATCGCCTGGACTTCCTCAACAGCACCGGAGCCTACGCCAACGTCACGCTGCCTGGCAGGGATGGCGTGCTGGGTACCGCCGATGACCTGAGGGCAGTGACCGTGACCGGGGTCGATGCCATCGACCTTTGGATCGGCGGCCTGGCCGAAGCGAAAACCCCGTTCGGCGGCATGCTCGGCAGCACCTTCAACTTTGTGTTCGAGAACCAGATGGAGAAACTGCAGGATGGCGACCGCTTCTACTACCTGGAGCGCACCGCCGGCCTGTCGATGAACGCCGAGCTGGAAAGCAACTCGTTCGCCAAGCTGATCATGGCCAACACCTCCGCCACCCACCTGCCGGGCCTGGTGTTCTCCGACCCGGGCTTCTACCTGGAAGTGGACCAGAGCAAGCAGTTCAACGAAGGCCTGGGCAACCTCGACCCACTGGGCGAAAACGGCGAGCAGGTGGTGTTCCGCGACAGCCCGCTGACGGCAGGGCCGGACACCAACTACATCCGCTATGCCGGAGCCGAGCACATCGTGCTGGGCGGCACCGAGGGTGACGACATCCTGGTGTCCAGCGAGGGTGACGATACGGTCTGGGGCGATGGCGGCAACGACCGCATCGAGGGTGGCGACGGCAACGACCAGCTGCGTGGTGGTGCCGGCGACGACATCATCAGCGACATGGGTGGTGACGACAACATCCAGGGCGGCGACGGCAACGATGTGCTGCACGGCGGTAATGGCGTCAACCTGATCATCGGCGGTTTCGGCAACGACTTCATCGTCACCGGTGAGGACGCCTCCGAAGCCATTGGCGGCCAGGGCAACGACTTTATCCTCGGCAGCAAGGCCAACGAGCAGGACATGGGCAACGAAGGTGACGACTGGATCGAGAAGGGCACCTCGGACGGTGCACCTGGCGACAACTTCGACCCGCTCGGCAACGACCCGATCATCGGCAACGACGTGTTCATCGGTGGCAACGAGAACGACAAGTTCAACGGTGAAGGCGGCGACGACATCATGGTCGGCAGCCTGGGCTTCGGTGACCGCTACATCGGTGGTTCCGGCTACGACTGGGCGACCTTCAAGGGCCTGGCCCAGGGCGTGACTGCCGACTTCAGCGATCGCTTCTTCGATGTGCCGCCGGTACCGGGCTCGGGCGCGTCTGCGCTGGTGCGCTTCGACATCATGGAAGGCCTGTCGGGTTCGGCCCATGGCGACTTCCTGCGCGGTGACAGCGAAACCTCTGCCACCTTGCCGACCAACGGCGCCAACGGCAGCGTGCTGACCAACATCAGCCTGATCGACGGCCTGGCCGGCCTGCTGGCTGCCGGGGCAACGTTCTACGACGGTGGCAACATCATCCTCGGCGGCAGCGGCAGCGACCTGATCGAAGGCCGTGGCGGCGACGACATCCTCGACGGTGACAAGTGGCTGAACGTGCGCATCAGCGTGCGCGCCAACAGCGACGGCACCGGCCCGGAAATCGCCAGCTTCGACAGTATGGAGCCGATGGTGCCGCTGATGCTCAATGGCACCTACAACCCGGGCCAGCTGGTGATCGTCCGTGAAATCCTGAGCGGCACCGACAGCTACGACACGGCGGTGTTCTCGGGGGTAGCCACCGACTATAGCGTGGTGGTCGATGGCAACTCGGTGATTGTCACTGACTTGGTGGACGGGCGTGATGGTGTCGACCGCCTGACCGGTATCGAGCGCCTGCAGTTCTCCGACAGCGCCCAGGCCTCCGGTGTGGGCACTGCGGTCAACGCCGGCCCAACGGGCCACCTGGCGATCCTCGACGCTGTCACCGGCCTGCGTAACGACACATCGGTCAGCGGCCAGTTGCTGCGGGTGAGCAACGTGGCGGTGCACGATGCCGACAATGTCAGCGCCACCAATGCGAGCGGCGCCATCAACGGCCCTGTGGCGTACTACTGGCAAGTCGAAACCCTGCCAGGTTCGGGTGTCTATGAAGACATCACCTTCGTCGCTGCCGGCGAAGTTTCCCGGGCCACCGGCGCCACCTACCGGGTCACGGACGATGTGGCGGGGCTGAACATCCGCGTACGGGCGGTGTACCAGGACGCCAAGGGCACGCTGGAAATCGTCGATTCGTCGGCGAACAGCGCGCCGACCGCCGGGCCGACCGTGACCGGGCTGCTGGTGCAGAACCAGACCCTCACCGCCAACACCGCGACCATCGTCGATGCCGACGGCCTGAGCAACCCGCAGTTCACCTTCCAGTGGCAGTCCAACCGCGGGCTCGGCTGGGTCAATATTGCCGGCGCCATCAGCAGCACCTTTGTCCTTACCCAGGAACAGGTGGGGCAGAACATGCGGGTGGTGGTCAGCTATGTGGATGACGTCGGGGTGCAGGAAAGCATCGCCTCCGACATCCTCGACCCGGTGGCCAACGTCAACGATGCGCCTACCGGTGCCGTGCTGATCAGCGACACCACGCCAGCCCTGGGGCAGACGTTGACGGCGCTTACCGGCAGTATTGCCGACCTGGACGGGCTGGGGGCGTTCAGCTTCCAGTGGCAGCAAGGAACTGGTACGTCGTTCACTAACATTGTTGGTGCGACTGCCGCTACCTTCACCCCAGGTCCGTCGCAGGCCCACTTCCAACTGCGCGTGCTGGTGCGCTACACCGACGGTTTCGGCGCCCAGGAAACTGTGACTTCTGCAGCGACGGCGGAAGTGCCGGGGGTGCCAGGCGTGACGCTGGTTGGTACAACCGCCGCAGATACCCTGACCGGCACAGTGGGTGACGACGTCCTGCTTGGTCTGGCTGGTAACGATACGCTCATCGGCCTGACCGGGTTTGATCAGTTGTTCGGTGGTGATGGCAACGACACGCTCGATGGCGGTGAGGGCAACGATATCCTCGACGGCGGTGCCGGCAATGACGTGCTCAATGGTGGGCTCGGTGCAGATGCGATGACGGGCGGCGCTGGCAACGACACCTTCGTCGTCGACAACGCTGGTGACACCATCAGCGAGGCGGCTGGCGGGGGCTCGGACCTAGTGCAGACCAGCCTGGCAAGCTTCACCTTGGGCGCTAACCTGGAGAACTTGAGCTTCACTGGCACCGGCAACTTCACGGGTGTGGGTAATGCCTTGGCCAATACCATCGTCGGTGGTGCCGGCAACGACTTCCTCAACGGTGGTGCGGGTATCGACCAGCTGGTGGGTGGTGCCGGTAACGACAGCTATGTGGTCGACAATGCTGCCGATGTGCTCGTGGAGCAGGCAGGCGGTGGTACTGACCTGGTGCGCACGACGTTGACCAGCTGGACGCTGGGCAACAACCTGGAGAACCTGACCTACTTCGGAGCCGCCAACTTCGTTGGTACTGGTAACGGCCTGGACAACGTCATTACTGGCGGTTCAGGTAATGACATCCTCACTGGCAACGCCGGCAACGATACACTCAACGGCGGGCTCGGTACGGACACAATGATCGGCGGAGCTGGTGACGACACCTTTGTCGTCGACAACGCCGCAGACATCGTCGTCGAGGTGTTGGGCGGTGGCTCCGATCTGGTGCGCACTAGCCTGGCGAGCTACACCCTGGCGGCAACCCTGGAAAACCTGAACTTTACTGGCACCGGCAACTTTGCAGGTGTAGGTAATGGCCTGGCCAACACCATCGTCGGCGGAGCCGGAAACGACTTCCTTAACGGCGGTGCGGGGATCGACCTGTTGGTAGGCGGTACCGGCAACGACAGCTATGTGGTCGATAATGCCGGGGACGTGCTAGTGGAACAGGCAGGGGCTGGTACCGACCTGGTGCGGACGACGCTGACCAGCTGGACGCTGGGCAACAACCTGGAGAACCTCACCTACTTCGGCGCCGGCAACTTCGTCGGTACCGGTAACGCCCTGAACAACGTCATTACCAGCGGCTCGGGCAATGATGTCCTGAACGGTGGGGCAGGCGCAGATACCATGACAGGTGGTGCCGGCAACGACACCTATGTTGTCGATAACCTGGGTGACACTGTCACCGAGGCTGCTGGCGGCGGCACGGACCAGGTGCAGACCAGCCTGGCAACCTACACCTTGGCCGCGACCCTCGAGAACCTGACCTTTACCGGCACGGGCAACTTCGTCGGCGTGGGTAATGCCTTGGCCAATACCATCGTCGGCGGAGCCGGTAACGACTTCCTCAATGGTGGTGCGGGTATCGACCAACTGGTGGGTGGTGCCGGCAATGACAGCTATGTAGTCGACAATGCCGGCGACGTGCTCGTGGAACAGGCCGGCGGTGGTACCGACCTGGTGCGCACGACGCTGACCAGCTGGACGCTGGGCAACAACCTGGAGAATCTGAGGTACTTCGGCGCCGCCAACTTCACCGGTACCGGTAACGCCCTGGATAACGTCATCACTGGTGGCTCAGGTAATGACACCCTCAACGGTGGCGACGGCAACGACAGCCTGGATGGTGGTCTCGGTGTCGACATCCTGAACGGTGGGGCAGGCAACGACACGCTGTTCGGCGATGATGGCAACGACATCCTGTCGGGTGGTAACGGCAGTGACTTCCTCAACGGTGCGGCTGGCAACGACACGGTCAACGGCGGCGCGGGCGATGACACGATGATGGCCACTGATGGCAATGATGTCTTCCAGTTCGCCGCAGGCTTCGGCAATGACCTGATCATCAACTTCGACAGCGATGCGACAGGTGGGCAGGACCTGCTGGATATCACGGCCTTCAACATAACCGCGGCCACCTTTGCCGCCAACGTTACCATCGCCGATGACGGCGCGGACACGCTGGTCAGCATCGGTGCTACCGACTCCATCCGTCTGGTGGGAGTGGCGGATGCAACCACAGTGACCGCAGCGGACTTCAACCTGTCGGTTTGAGGAACCGAAGGAAAAGCTGTCGGCTTGAAATGCACGGGCTGCTGCGCAGCCCGTCGCGACACAAGGCCGCTCCTACAGGAGATCCCCTGTAGGAGCGGCCTTGTGTCGCGATGGGCCGCAAAGCGGCCCCATGTCGCACGCAGTTACTTGATGAACCGCACCTGGCTGTTGATCTTCTCGATCACCGCCCCCTTGCGTTCGTTGAACCGGGCCTTGTTCTGCTCGAACAGGTTGTTGCCCTTGGTGTCGATGGAGATGATCAACGGGCCGAACTCGCGCACGCGGTTCACCCACAGCGTTTCCGGCATGCCCAGGTCCTGCCATTCCGCACGCTCGATCTCTTCCACCTGGGTCGCCGCCAGCACCGCGCAACCGCCCGGGAACACTGCATGCACTGCCTTGTTCTCCAGGCAACCGGTCGTGGTCTCCGGGCCCATGCCGCCTTTACCGACGATCAGCTTGACGCCGGTCTGCTCGATGAACTGCTTCTCGAACTTTTCCATGCGCATGCTGGTGGTCGGGCCGATGGAGACCATTTCGAAACTGCCATCGTCCTTCTTCCTGACAATGGGGCCTGCGTGGAAAATCGCGCCGCCGCGCAAGTCGACCGGCAGCTCGCGGCCCAGCTCGATGAGCCGGCGGTGGGCAACGTCACGGCAGGTCACCAGCTGGCCGGTGAGGTAGACCACATCGCCCACGTTGAGGTTGGCCAGGTCTTCGTCGCTGATAGGTGTGCTCAGGATCTTTTTCACAGTACTACCCCTTCGTGCGAGAGGATGTCGTAGGACAGGTCGGCGTTGATGCGGATCTTGCCGCGGCGGTGCGCCCAGCAGCCGGTGGACACCGCCACACCGATGGTGGACGGGTGGCGGGCCGAAGACTCGATGTTCACGCCCATCACGCTGCTGTTGCCGGTCAGGCCCTGCGGGCCGATGCCGATTTCGTTGAGGCCTTCCTCCAGCAGCTTTTCCATCATCGCCGCGCTTTCGTTGGGGTGGCTTGAGTCCACTTCGCGCAGGATGGCCTTCTTCGACAGGCGTGCCGCCGTCTCCACCGAGGTGGATACCCCTACACCCACCAGCAGTGGCGGGCAGGCGTTGACACCGCGCGAGGTGATGACATCGAAGACGAACTCGGTCACCCCTTCATAGCCTTGCCCCGGCATCAGTACCTTGGCCGAGCCAGGCAGGGTGCAGCCGCCGCCGGCCATGTACACGTCGACGATGGCGTAGTCGGCATCGGGGATGATTTCCCAGTCCAGCCACGGGATCTTCGAGCCGGTGTTGGTGCCGGTGTTCTTCTCGATGAAGGTTTCCACCGCATTGTGGCGCAGCGGCCCCTGGATGGTGGCTTCCCTGGTGGCGTTCTCGAGGATGCCTTCCATCTCACCCAGCAGCGGGAAGCGCGCGCCCGCCGAGACGAAGTACTGGATGACGCCGGTGTCCTGGCAGCTGGGCCGGTTGAGCTTGTCGGCGTATTCCTGGTTGTCGGCCATCGAGTCGTACACGGCGATGGCCAGCGGGTTGGTTTCGGCGGCGCGCAACTTGGCGGTCTTTTCCTTGACGTCGCGGGGCAGGCGCTTGCCGATATAGGCGGTGAACTTGGCCATCACGTCGGTAAGCGATGACACGGCTGTTTCTTTGTCCATGATTATTTCCTCACTGCATCACAAGGCGGGTTCTTTTTGCTGTTTTTCGAAAGGTCAGGGTGCGGGTGTGCCGGCCTCCATGCGTGCAAGGGCAGGGTGCGGCGCAGCGGCCTCGGGTTCGGGGTCGGTCGGCAGCTGGCCGTCCAGGGCCTGGGCCATGCGCTGCTTGTCCAGCGCACCCACCCAGTTGGCGATGGCCACGGTGCCGACCGCGTTGCCGATGGTGTTGGTGATGGCCCGGGCTTCGGACATGAAGCGGTCCACGCCCAGCAGCAGGACCATGCCGGCCACCGGGATGTTGTCCATGGTCGCCAGGGTCGCGGCCAGGGTGATGAAGCCCGAGCCGGTTACGCCTGCAGAGCCTTTGGAGGTGAGCAGCAGCACACCCAGCACGATCAGTTGGTCCATCAGGGTCAACGGTGTGTTGGTGGCCTGGGCGATGAAGATGGCGGCCATGGTGTAGTAGATGCACTGGCCGTCCGGGTTGAAGGTAAGGCCCGAGGGGATCACCAGGCCGACCACAGGCTTGGACACGCCAACCTTTTCCAGCTTGTTCATCAGTTGCGGCACCACCGACTCGGATGAGCTGGTACCCAGTACCGTGAACAGTTCTTCCTTGAGGTACTTGAGGAACTTCCACAGGTTGAAGCCGCACTGCCGGGCAATGGCGCCCAGCACCACCACCACGAACAGGAAGCAGGTCAGGTACATGGTCGCCATCAGCTTGCCCAGCGAAACGATCGAGCCCAGCCCGTACTTGCCCACGGTGAAGGCCATGGCCCCGCAGGCGGCCAGCGGTGCCACGCGCATGATCATGCCGACGATGAAGAACATGCCGTGGGAGAACGCTTCGAGCACATCCACCATCGGCTTGCCGCGCGGGCCCAGGTGGGAGAGGGCGATGCCGAACAGGGTGCTGAACAGCAGAATCGGCAGGATCTCGTTCTTGGCGAAGGCATCGGTCACGCTGCCGGGTATCACATGCAGCAGGAAATCGATGAAGCCGCCGCTGTTGCCGGCTGCCGCGGCGGTGTAGGTGGAGATGCTCTTGGCATCCAGGGTGGCAGGGTCGACGTTCATGCCCTCGCCGGGCTGCACGATGTTGACCACCACCAGCCCCAGTACCAGGGCAAAGGTGGACAGCACTTCGAAGTAGATCAGCGCACGCACGCCGACGCGGCCGAGTTCCTTCATGTTTTCCATCTTGGCGATGCCCAGCACCACCGTGGCGAAGATGATCGGGGCGAAGACCATCTTGATCAGTTTGATGAAGGCATCACCGACGGGCTTCAGGTCAGCGCCAACCTGTGGCCAGAACGCCCCGATCAGCACCCCGAGGGTTACGCCGATCAATACCTGTACGTAGAGCTTGCCGAACAACTTGCCGAACAATCGCTTGGCCATTGCCGTCTCCGAATTATTGTTGTGAGTCGGATTTATCTGGCGGCCGGGCTGCTCGTGAGGGGTGCAGGTCACACCTGGCCTTGGCGGCCGAAGAGCCCAGCTTTCCTGTGGTTAATCACGCAGGGCAAAAGGTAATGGTTTTTCAAAAATGCTGTAATACAATGAAATTCAACTCATTGTTTCCCTCAGGTTAATTATGAATCCGGTATCGGAGCTGGCGTTCTTCACCCAGCTGATCAGGGTGGGTAGCCTGGCGGGCACTGCTCGCGAACTGAACCTGACCCCGCCAGCGGTCTCCAAGCGCCTGGCCCAGCTGGAACAGCGCCTGGGCGTGCGCCTGCTCAACCGCACCACACGCAGCATCAGCCTTACCGCCGAGGGCGAGACTTACCTGGTGAATGCCAAGCGCATACTGGGCGAGATCGAGGAAATGGAGCGGCAGGTGTCCAGCAGCCGCGCCGAGCCCAAGGGTTTGCTGCGGGTCAATGCGCCGCTGGGCTTTGGCCGTACCCACGTGGGGCCAGCGGTGTCATCGTTTGCCAAGCGCTACCCCGAGGTGGAGGTGCAGTTGCACCTGACCGACCGCCCCATTGCCCTGCCGAACGATGCAATCGACGTGGCCATCCGCTTTGGCGAGCTGCCCGACTCGCGGCTGATCGCCCGCAAGATCGCGGCCAACCGCCGCCGATTGTGCGCGTCGCCCGGTTACCTGGAAGCCCACGGTACCCCCGAATCGCCAAAGGACCTGGCCAGCCACAACTGCATCGTGTTGCGCCAGAACGACGCCGCGTTCGGTATCTGGCGGCTCAGTCGCGGCAAGCAGAGCGAGTCGGTGAAGGTGCGTGGCAGCCTCAGCACCAACGATGGCGAGGTCGCCCTGAACTGGGCGCTGGACGGGCAGGGCATCCTGCTGCGGGCCGAGTGGAACCTGGCCGACCACCTGCGCAGCGGGCGCCTGGTGGAGGTGCTGGGCGATTACCACACGCCGCCTGCGGATATCTATGCGGTGTACCTGGAACGCCTGAACCTGTCGGCCAAGGTGTCGTGCTTCGTCGAGCACCTGAGGGCATTCTTCCGCCAGGGGGACAGCCTGGCAGCGTGGCATTGAGGCCTTTGCCACAGGCGATCGCGTTATACTCCGCGCCTTTGCCCATGCCCGGAATCCGCCCATGCGCCAGGTTTTGCTCATTGTCGATGTCCAGTCCACCTTCAGCCCACCCGAGTGGCTGGTCGATGGCCTGCGCCGGTTGTCGGCGAACATCCCCACCATCGCCTCGGTCGAGTTGCACGACGAACAGGTCACGCCGTTCGAGCGCCAGCTTGGCTGGCACCCGGCGGCCGAGGACGACAGCCTGGTCGAGGCCGACCAGGTGTTCGTCAAGCATGGCTACGGGCAGAGCGCCGAGGCCATCGACTACATCAAGAAATTGGGTGTGGAGCGCGTGCTGGTATGCGGGCTGCAGACCGAAACCTGTGTGCTGGCCGCCGGTTTCGCCCTGTTCGATGCGGGGCTGATGCCCACCCTGGTCACCGACATGACGGTAGGCTCTTCGCTCGACAGGTCGGGCAAGCTGGGCATCGACCTGTGGAAGCATCACTTCCGCCAGGTCACCACCTCGGCCGAGGTGCTCGCCGAAGTGGCTGTACCAGGCTAGCGCTTGCAGGCCCATTCTCATAGAACTGCACATAACTCATTGAATTAGCAGGGACCCTGTAGGAGCGGCTTTAGCCGCGAACACCGGCGCAGCCGGTGCCATGCACCGCGTTGGATTCTTCGCGGCTAAAGCCGCTCCCACAGGGTACGAGGATCGCTTGCGAATTCAGTTATCTGTGCGACAGCGCAGCCCAAAGGGCTGGGTAATCTCCCACAGGTTAAAGCATGGTCTTATCGGGCCGTGGTGATCCTGTGGGAGCGGCCTTGCGTCGCGAAAGGGCTGCGTAGCGGCCCCAGGATCTCGGCATCACAGCCGAAATTGCCGGGGCCGCCTCTCATAGAACAACACATAACTCATTGAGTTGGCAGTGACCTTGTGGGAGCGGGCGTGTCGAGGCGTCGAACCGCCGCGAACACCGGCGGAGCCGGTGCCAGACACCGCGTTGGATTCTTCGCGGGCACGCCCGCTCCCACAGGGTACGAGGATCGCTTGCGAATTCAGTTATCTGTGCGACAGCGCAGCCCAAAGGGCTGGGTAATCTCCCACAGGTTAAAGCATGGTCTTATCGGGCCGTGGTGATCCTGTGGGAGTGGCCCTGCGTCGCGAAAGGGCTGCGTAGCGGCCCCAGGATCTCGGCATCACAGCCGAAATTGCCGGGGCCGCCTTGCGGCCCTTTCGCGACGCAAGGCCGCTCCCACAGGGGAACACCTACATGCGAACTTGCAAGGACAGGCCTCAGGCCACATCCACCAGCACGATCTCGCTGTCCTCGATGGCGGTCACCCGCAGCACCTCCTCCTGCTCGATCGCCACGCCATCGCGCGCCTTGGCACGCAGCCCGTTGACCTCCACCAGCCCCTTGGCCGGCACCAGGTAGCCCCGGCGTGCGGCATCGAAGCGGTACTCGGCAGTTTCACCGGCACGCAGGGTGCCAGCCACCAGCCGCGCATCGGTGCGGATCTGCAGGCTGTCCTCATCGCCCGCACGGCCGCTGGCCAGGGTCACGAAGCCTTCGCCACGCTCACCTTTGGGGAACGGCCGGCTACCCCACTGCGGTGCTTCGCCAGTGCGCTCCGGCACGATCCAGATCTGGAAAATACGCGTGTCGACGTCTTCCAGGTTGTACTCGCTGTGCACGATGCCGGTACCGGCGCTCATCACCTGCACGTCACCGGCTTCGGTACGGCCTTTGTTACCCAGGCTGTCCTGGTGGCTGATCGCACCTTCACGCACATAGGTGATGATTTCCATGTCGCGGTGCGGGTGCGGCGGGAAGCCGCTGCCGGCAGCGATCAGGTCGTCGTTCCACACCCGCAGGTTGCCCCAGTGCATGCGCGCCGGGTCGTAGTACTCGGCAAACGAGAAATGGTGATGGGCGTCGAGCCAGCCGTGGTTGGCGTGGCCGAGGCTTTCGAACGGTCGCAGTTGCAGCATGGTCGTGCTCCTTGAATCAGTGGAATGAGGCCATGATGCGTCAAAGAAGCATCGAAAATAAGCGTAAATATCGGCTTAAAACAATCAGTAAAATAGATTAATTGCGATGGAGTGTTTTATCCGCTTCATCGCCTAATCCACTGATCTGCAAGCATTCGCTGGCGATTTTTTGTCGATGCGGCGAACATGCCCGCTGATTTTGTTTTTCAACGGAGTGACCGTGGCCCACGAGCAACCCCAGGCCCCTGCCGACCTTACCCCTCCTGCCCAGCTGCCCTGGTTTCGCCGCCTGGCGGCCCGCCTGCTGGGGCGCGGCCTGACCCGCTTGCAGGCCCAGCACCGCGACTCCTGGTTCCTCGGCCACGCCAGCGGCCAGCGCAGTGGCCATGCCGATGGCGTGCGTGAAGGGTTCGAACGCGGGCGGGTGGAAGGTTACGAGGCCGGGCGCCAGGTGCTGGTGATCCGCGATACCCGGCCCGACACCGCCGCGGTGCCGGGCCGGGATGACAACCTGTTCGATGACTGGCGCCTGCCCCTGACTGCCGAGCTGAAAAAGCGCTTCAAGGCCGATGTCGCCCAGCGCCTGCCCGCCGAGGCGCAACCCAGTGCCGCGCAGTGGAAGCTGATATTCAGCGACACACCGTCCACCTGCGTGGTGGCAGGGGCCGGGGCGGGCAAGTCCACCTCGCTGGTGCTGCGCATCCTGCTGTTGCGCCACTACCTGGGCTACGAGCTGGATGCGATGACCGTGGTCACCTTCACCCGCGAGTCGCGCAAAGACTTCATCAAGCGCCTGCTGCAGGTGTTCGCCCTGTGGCAGATCAACCTGCAACCGCTGCAGGCCCGCGAGCTGGTGCGCACGTTCCATTCGCGCATCCTGCCGCTGGTGCGCAGCCTGCCGGGCTTTGGCCAGGTGCGCGCGTTCGAAACGCTGGGTAACGAGATGCCGGTCGGTCGTGAGGCCGAGGCCGAGAGCAACCCGTTCGACCTGCGCCTGAACGATGCCCAGCGCCAGCAGCTGAACCAGTGCTACAGCACGCTGCTGGGCGAGAGCCCGCGTTTTGCCGAGCTGGTCGGCCTGTTGCGCAGCGAAGCCCTGCAGCTGAAGCCGCTGGACCCGAACAACCCCGATGTGCAGAAGCGCGCCCAGGTAACCCAGCTGGCTGCCCAGCGCGACGAAGAGCTGTGCGACGTGATCGAAGACCTGTGGTTCGCCGCCGGCGCCTGGCCGATCAAAGGCATCGAACCCTGCCGCGAAACCATCCAGATTCGTGGCAGCCGCTTCCATGTGCATGGCCGTCTGGCCGGCCAGGGGCCTTTGCTCGTGCTGGGCTTCGACCCGGCGGAAAGCGCGCAGTACCAGCGCCCCGGCGCCAAGCTGGCAGTGCGTGCCGAGTGGGCGGTCAAGCGCACCCTGTTGCAGGCCTTCTGCGACCAGCCGCTGATCTGGCTCGACAACTACGCCATGGCTCGGCGCCTGGCAGCCTCGCTGGCCGGTGATGCCGTGGCCGGCCCCGGCTTCGAATACAAGGTCAAGGGCGAACTGGCCCCGGCGCCACTGCTTGATGCCTTTGTCGGTGCGGCGAATTTCATCGAGAACCTCGGCCTGGAGGTGAACACTGCCGTGGCGGCGATGAGCTTCCCGTCCGGCGACAGCGATGCGCTGTTCTTCGAGGCCCTGGCCCTGTACTGGAAGGCCCTGGAGGCGCACCTGCTGGACCAGTCGCCGCCGGTGATGAGCTACAACCGCATGTTCGCCTTGTTCGGCGAGAACAACCCGGAAAACCTGCAACTGCTGCCCGACCCGTTGCTGCGGCCGCTGGCGCACCTGATGATCGACGAGTTCCAGGACGTGTCACCGCAGATCGTCAGCTGGCTGCGCGCCAGCCTCGCCGAGATCCGACGTCGCGGCCCGGCGATGCACACCGGCCGCCATGCCCAGCACTCGTCGCTGCTGTGCGTGGGCGACGACTGGCAGTCGATCTACGGCTGGCGTGGCAGTTCGCCCAAGTACTTCATGGAATTCACCAAGGCCTTCCCGTCGCCGGCCAACACCCGGGTGATGCTGGTCGACAACTACCGTTGCCAGCAGCAGGTGATCGACGCGGCCGAACACTTGGTCAAGGGCACCCCGGCAATTGCCGGCAAGAAAGCCCGGGCCAGTGGCCCGGCGGCCGAGTTGCCAGGCTCGCCGGTAAAAGTGTTCGACCGTGACGAGGCAGCCCTGGGTGAAACGCTGATCGAGCACTACCAGCGTGGCGAGACGGTGATGATGCTGTACCGCAAGGGCAGCGACAGGGCGCTGATGAACGAGCACCTGCAAGGCGTGCTGCACGCCGAAGCGGCGTTGCCGGCCGAGCAGCGCCGGATGCGCCAGTTGACCTACCACAGTGCCAAGGGCTTGCAGGCCGATGCAGTGTTCATGCTGGGCGACTGCCAGTACCTGACCAGTTCACCCTACAAGAACCAGGTGTATCGCCAGGCCGGGCTGGGCAAGGCCGGTGATGCCCAACCGTTCGATACCGCGCAGAAGGAGGAGGTGCAGCGCCTGGCCTACGTGGCGGTGACCCGCGCGGTCAGGCACTGCTATTGGCATGTGGAGGCGGCCAACGCAGAGGCGGCGGCAGCGCCGCGTGCGTCGAGCCAGGTGGATGGGCGGCAGGCCTTCTTCGAAGACCTGCGAGGTCATTGATCAGTGTTCAGGCATCGAGGATGTCTGCTTGCCGGGTAAGGCTCAGCAGTAGCCCGGCTTCCACCTCCTGCCGGGCTTGGGTCAAGGCGTTCGTAGCCTTTACATACGCTTCCTCTTTGAGAGGCACACGACGTAGCGCGCCGTTTTCGTCCAGGGCTGGGGTAGGCAATTCCGGGGCCAATGCACGTATTATCGCGTCGTCCAGGTAGGTGATCGGCTCCTGGCTTTCGTCCAGGCAATAAAAGAGGTAATCGAGGCCTGGGCGCCAGAAGTCGGTAATGGCCTCGAACTGGCTGGCATATTGGCGCTTGAGGTAGTCAACCCAGACCGGCTGTTCGCTCACCCACTGCTGCCTGGCGCTGGTGTCGGCATCGAGTTCGAGCACGGCAGCGCGAACGTTGTCGATGATTTGCTGGTTGATCCTTGCGGCATTGCGATAGAGCATGCCGCTGCTGGGTTCGGGGAAATCGAGCTTTCCGCTCAAGGACTGGCGCAGTGCCAGGCGGACCTCGATATCGTCTACCAGGCCTGTTGCCAGGTCCGCATCGGGGAACGCCGCCGCGACGTCCAGCACGTCACGGTCCGGTAACTGACCGGCATGCTCCTGCAGCGCCCGCTTGCGCGAACTGCGTTGCAGGCTGATGCGATCGGCCAGTTCGTTGACTTTCTCGCGACGGTACAGCTTGCGATAAAGGTCGAGCAGCGGCTTGGCCGTGTCCTGTGCCCACCCAGACACTTGGTTGGCCAGCAATTCCACTTCCAGAGCGCTGAATGCTTCGGCGCCGGCATCACCGCAAGTTGGCGGGAAGGATTGCGCCACCTCGTTCAAACGCTCGCGCAGCGCCGTGTCCCCATGGGCGTGCTCCAACAGTTCCCACACTCGCGCACGCAGGCCATCCGGATCCCTTCGCGCTTCCACTGAGTTGGTCAGGCGCTCCAACACCGCTTGCAGGTCGCCATTGTCGTTCTGATCGAACAGGTCGGACCACAACTGCAGCTGATGGTCGGTCGCGGAATCGCGCCAGAGCCCTTGCCACTCTGGCCTTTCCGGCGTGTGCTCGAAAATATTGACGCCGCTGGCTCGTAGCCGACTGGCCGACTCGGCCTCGAGGTTGTTGTAGTTGAACAGCCAGCGGCGCTCGGGCAAGCGGGCGGCGACGTCTCGCGCATACGGACTGCGCAGGATGCTTGCCAGGTCCGGAACTTGGCGAATGCGGTTGGATGAAAGGTCCAGGTAGCGCAACTGGTACTGTGACTGGTTCATCAGGGTGCTCAAGCCCTGGGGAAATGCCTGCAAATGAGCGTCGGAGAGGTTCAGGTGCTGCAACCGCGCCATGTAGCGCACATCAGGGGCGTTCTGCAGCGGGTTGAAGTCCAGCTCCAGTTGCTGCGGATGGATCATGTCCTGAAAGCGCGTGGCGAGGTTTTCATCGAGCGTGATGCGATTGTGCCCCAGCCTCAGGACATCCAGTGGTCGGCCGCAAAGGAAAGTCAATGTCGCTTCATCCAGTGTCAACTGGTTGCGCCGCAGGTTCAGCTGGCGCAGGTCTGGCATCGCTGCCAGCACTCGCTGTGCGGTGGGCGAGAGGGTAGCAAGGGTGTTGTTGGTCAGGTCCAGCGTGCGCAGCCTGGGCACCGATTCAAGTGCCTGGAACAGCGCTTCCCCGTCGATTTCTCGGTTGTTGGTGACTTCCAGCACTTGCAGGTTGGGGAAACGTGACAGGAACGTGCTGTCCAGTCGTTGCAGCTGAAGCTCGTTCAGCTTGAGCTCACGGATGTGGGGCAGGCTGGCTGTGATCGCTGGCAACTCGGGTAACCGAATACGCTCCAGCTCGAGCGTGCGACCCTTCCGCTGCCAAGCCTCGATGAGGCGATCAGTGCATCTTTGTCGATCGAGGCGCTCGAAGATGTCGTGTGGGCTCTTGTACCACGCCTCCAGATAGCTATTCAGATCTCTCCACTCTGTTTCCAGTTGTCGAATTGCCGAGCCGAGATCACCGGTCTGGCTCAGTTCGCCCCTCAGGGCGTTGATCTCGTTGCTCTTCAGCGAGGGGAAAAGTGATTTGAGCCGACGTATTGCGGCGTATGCGCCGATCGGGCCTGTTCCTCGGCCACTGAGTGGGTAACCGAATCGTCCATGTGCCAGGCGCATGGGCGAGCGAAAGCCTGGCTTGATTGGCTGCTGGCCCAGCAGTGCGGCGCAGCCCGAGCGGTCGGCGACGGCGCTGGCGAAAACTTCGGCCTCAGTCGCCTGCGGCTTTTCGGCTACCAATGCATCGCGCAGCAGTTGGCTGTCATCATTGGCCAGGTCTGCTCGGTACAGGCCGGTCAAGGCACGATCGAGGCGAGCGCGGGCCTGCAGGTAGCGGGCTTCTTCAGCCACGCGCAAGGGCACACGTCCGCTTTTCAGTCGATCGCGTTCGGCGCTGTCGGCATGCGCGACGAGCTCTTCCAGGGCATTGTCAGGCAAACCGGGGAACTGGCGGCCCAAGGTCTTCGCTTCGTCGCCAAGCGGTACCCGATGGCTTTTCAACATGCTCGCGAAGACTTCGCGACGGCGTGCTGACAGGCGGTTGGCCAACAGCTCGTCAAGGGCGCTCGGACGCTGCTCTGCTGGCGTATCGGGTAGTAACTGCTCTATGACATCTTCATCCATCCCCGCCAGGACAACCTTGCTCAGTTCGCCATTGTCAAGCTCTTCGCGGCCGATCTCTATCTGCAACGTGTCGGCTTTTGGCTCCGCTCCGAAGTAGACCGCCTCTCCCCATTTTTCGGCACCGGTGAAGACCTTCAGCCTGTAATGCGCAGGCCAACCAGGCATCTGTACCAGTTCGGGCAGCGCGAAGTTCATATGCGCAGCCAAAGGCAGGCCGTGACGTACTCGGGTGATGATGGTCTGCACGTCGTTGGTCAGTCGCAGGCGCAGCAAGGCATCGGCCAACAGAGCCGGGGGCCGCGAACCGTTGACCTGGCTGTGACGCAAGGTGTCTGCATCGACCTCGGTTATACGCAAGGCGGCAAGTTGCTCCGATGCATCCAGCCCCTGGCTGAATTGGCCCAGCCCTTCGAGCAACTGCGCATCGTCCCATTCGAGCGGGTTGTCATGGGCCAATTGCCAACGCTGGTCGCCGAGGTAGCGCAAGGCAGGGGCGTAGGCATCGGGGGCGTTCGGGTGACGCACATGCCACTGCCCGCCGGTTTCGAACACCTCATACAGTTTGCCTTGCAGCCAGACGTGGCTTTTGCCATCGAAGATGTAGAGCCCTTCGGAATTTGTCGGCACTCCGACTGGCAAGGAGTCCGAGGTGCTGTAAGGGCCCATGTCTGGGTGCCAAAGCCGTTCGCGGCCACCTTTCAATACACTTTCCAGCGCATCGACGAACCCCGATGCCTTGAGCGCGCTGCTGCCGGCGGCGAAGCCGGCAACAACGGCGGCATTGATGGCCAGCGACTCGAGTTGTTGCAGCGCTTCCTGGGTATCGCCTTCTTCCCAGGCTTCGAACCCGGTGAACACCGAATCCATGAGGTCGTAGGCGAATACTCCAAGCATCGCGGCATCCAGCCCAGGCACGAAGAAGGCGGCCACGTTCAGAACGTTCATGCCTGCGTCCAGCCAGTGTTGCAGCCGTTCCTTGCGTGCCTTGGCATCGGCATCGGCGGTTGGTACCGCGATCGTTCTGGCAGTTGCCATGAGGCGACGCTTGTGGTCTTTGTAAAGCACCTGCCAGATGGGAAGCGCCAGGCGGGTTCGCTTGAAGTGCAGTTCAGGCTTGTCCTTGGGTCTGCGCGTGGAGGTACCCTGCTCGAACAGGGCATGTTCGAGCTTGCGGCTGAACTCGACCTGGTTGTCCTTGTCAGCGAAGCTGATCAAGTGCTGTCGAAACGTGGTTTGCAGCAGGCGTTGACGTATGTGAGCACCGGCCTTTTGCAAAGAAGCGAACTCCCTCAGCGGGTGTTGTGCATCCTGGGGAATGTAGAGCATGCAGGGGTTGGTCTGGTCGGCTTCATCAGGGCCCAGCAGCAGTACGCCATGAATCGGGATGCCGAGCAGGCTGAAGCGCCAGCAGCGAAGCCTGTGTTCGCCATAGCGAGGCGTGCTTTCGTTGTCGCATAGCTGTACAAGGGCATCGCGACCTTTGAGCGTCAGCAGGCTCTTGAGGTAAGCGATCATCGCCTCGGTTTTCAGTGCCTGCTGGCTTGCATCGATCCACTGCTGCTCGATCGCGGCTTTTCTGGGGCCTTCATAGATACTCTGCAGGTGGTCTTGATACTGCCGGCCCAGGTCCAGGCTTCGGCAAAGGTTCACGAACGCTTCGGGCTCCAGCCCAGGAAGTGAGGCGTCGTCGTCCGGGCCAAGGGTCAGGGTGTCGAACGGGCCCACTTCGTCGGTGCCTTCGAAATTGTGCAGGGCGGCCTCCAGCAGCGTGCGCTTCTGTGGTGGCCCTTCGGGGCGATTGATGTACGTATCGTCACCGCCGAGTGAGAAATCGAGGCCGGGGACATTCACCAGCGTGGTGTACACCTTGAACGGCTGGTGCAGGTACTGGGCCTTGTCCGCTTTGACATCCGGGCCCAACCGGCTCTCGAGCAAAGGCTTGCAGAATTCGCTGATCTGCCTGAAGTCCTCGAGCAAGGCCCGCAGAGCTTTGAACTCGGCATCGCGGGCGCTGATCAGCTGCCGTAAACGCGCCTGGTCTTCATCGCTGGCTGCGGCGTACCAGGCGTAAGGCGAGCCGTTTTCGTCGAGGTAGTCCTTGCGCGCGCTCTGCACGACGCGGCGGGTATGGTCGGGGTGCATCGTTCGGCACCAGGTAGGCAGGTTACGGACAATCTGGGCCTGATGGAAAGGCACGGGTGTGCTGGTCATGCTGAATACTCCGTGATCAATGGAGGCGCCAGTCGACAGGTTTCGCCTCGGCATGCGGTGGTATTTAGTTGAATGCACAGGTCGGTCCTGTGCACGAGAGCGTCGGTAGGGGAGCAGCGCGGGCAGGGCTGTTGGGAGATGGTGGGGCAAGGCATGGGGTAGGCATGTCGTGTGGATGACGCCGGCACGTGGGGTATGGGCCGGCGTCATGTGATGCCTGGCCATGGGCCGGCGTTCTATCAGGGAGAACTACGATGCATTCGCTGTGCAGTCCCAAGGATCACCTGCTGGACCTCGACGGTATTGAAATAGCGGTACGCACCTGGGGGGCGGAGGACGGCATCCCGGTGCTGGCTCTGCACGGCTGGCTGGACAACGCCGCCTCGTTCGAGCGCCTGGCACCGATGCTCGACGGCTGCTTCGTGGTCGCCCCCGACCTGGTCGGCCACGGCCGCTCGGACCATCGCCGCCACGACAGTGGCTACTACCTGTGGGAACATGCCGAGGACATGCTGGCGGTGGCCGACAGCCTGGGCCTGGCGCAATTCCATGTGCTGGCCCATGGCATGGGCACCGGGGTGGCGTCGCTGCTGGCGGCCATGACCAGCGGTATTGCCAGCATGACCTTCCTCGACGGCATGGGCGCACCGTTCACGGTGGCCGAGGACGACCGCGTGCAGCACCTGGCCCGGGCCTACCGGCTCAAGCGCATGGTGCAGCGCAGCCAGCTGCAGGGTTTTGCCGAGCCGGACGTCGGCCGTTTCGAGGACCTGGACACGGCGCTGGCACAACGCCGCGAGCGCCTGGACACCGAGCTGTCGGAAGAGGCGGCACGGCTGCTGGCGCTGCGTGACCTGCTGCAACTGGGCGAGGGCTATTGCTGGCGCCACGACCCACGCCTGGTGCTGCCCGAACCCATGCCGCTGACCGAGCGCGAAGCCTGCGACCTGCTCAGCCAGATCCGTTGCCCGTTGTACCTGCTGTTCGGCCGCCAGGGGGCATTCACCGGTGAGGCCTTTACCCGGCGCCAGGCGGCCTTGCCCAGCCAGGCGAAGATCTCCTGGCATCCGGGCGGGCACCACTTCCACCTGGATGCGCCGGACCGGGCGCTGGTCGATCAACTGCTGCGCATCCTGGCCCGCCATGAAGGGGGCGTGCTGCAACGGTTGGTAAACGAGTAACTGGATATGGTCATGCCATGCGCACGTGGGCTATGGTGGTGAATCTCATCGGGCTTGCGTGATCCCTTGTGGGGGCGGGCGAAGCCCGTGCCATTCACCGCAGCGCCTGATTCGCGGGCACGCCCGCTCCCACAGGAATCCAGCGGCCACAAGGAGCCTTGGCATGCGACCATTCGTCATCAAGCACATCGACCACCTCGTCCTGCGGGTCAGCGACCTGGAGCGCAGCGTCGCTTTCTACACCCAACTGCTCGGCTGCACGGTCAGCCGCGTGCGCGAAGACCTGGGAATGGTCCACCTGGCCACGGGTACGGCGATGATCGACCTGGTGACCCTGGACGGTCCCCTGGGTAAGCCTGGTGGGGCGGCGCCGGGAGCCGAGGGGCGCAACCTGCACCATTTCTGCCTGCGCATCGAGCCGTTCGACGAGGCTGCACTTACGGCCTACCTGCAAGCTGCGGGGGTTGAAGTCGAACCTGCCGAAAAACGCTATGGCGCCGAAGGCGAGGGGCTGTCGCTGTACTGCTACGACCCCGATGGCAACCAGGTCGAGCTGAAAGGGCCTGTACCGGCAACGGAGGCTCCATGAGCAACCTGCACACCCGCGAGCACTGGATCGACACCGCACAAGGCAAGCTCTTCGCCCAGGAGTGGGCGCCGCTGCAGGCGCAGGGCGCGCCGATCGTCCTGCTGCACGATTCGCTGGGTTGCGTTGCCCTGTGGCGCGAGTTCCCGGCGCAGCTTGCGCAAACCACCGGGCACCGGGTAATCGCCTACGATCGCCTGGGCTTTGGCCGCTCCGACGCCCACCCCGGCAGCTTGCGCCTGGGCTTTGTCGAGGACGAGGTACAGCAGGGGTTCACGGCGCTGCGCGAGCATTTTGGCATTGGCGATTTCATTGTCTTCGGCCACAGCGTTGGCGGCGGCATGGCCGTGGCCTGTGCGGCGGCCTTCGCCAGCCAGTGTGTGGGGCTGATTACCGAATCGGCGCAGGCGTTTGTCGAGGCCCGTACCCTTGAAGGCATTCGCGTGGCCGACCAGCAGTTTGCCGAACCCGGGCAGCTGCAACGGCTGGAGCGCTACCACGGCGGCAAGGCCGAGTGGGTATTGCGTGCCTGGGTGGACAACTGGTTGTCCGAGCACTTTGCCGATTGGAGCCTGGATGCGCTGCTGCCGCAGGTACGCTGCCCGCTGTTGAGCCTGCATGGCGACAACGACGAGTTCGGCTCGCCGGCACACCCCGAGCGGCTGGTGGCGCTGACTGGTGGCCCGGGGGTGATGCGCCTGTTGCAAGGTTGTGGCCATGTGCCGCATCGGGAGCAGGCCGAGCGGGTACTGGCGGAAGTCCTGCAGTTCTTGCGCTGACCTTTCTCCCCAGGCTGACGCGGTCCTACACGGATTGCGCAAGGCTCAAGTGGATATCCCGGCAAAGCCTATTATGCTTCAGTTACCTTGCTGCGATCCGAGGCGGCCTGCCTCGTCGTGCTTCGCATATCCAAAGCAAGCCCCCCAGGGCCTGGGTGCGATGGTGAAAAAGATTTGAGGTGCTCCCGGCCTGCATGACGACAAGACGGAGGCACCCCATGGCGGTTCTCGACAGCACATCCACGGGCAGCGCGCCCCAACGCGGTATCACCCGGGAGGAGCGCAAGGTCATCTTCGCCTCATCCCTGGGCACGGTATTCGAATGGTACGACTTCTACCTGTACGGCTCCCTGGCGGCGATCATCGCCAAGCACTTCTTTGCCGGGGTCAATGAAACCACCTCGTTCATCTTCGCCTTGCTGGCCTTTGCCGCCGGCTTTGCCGTGCGGCCATTCGGCGCCATCGTGTTCGGTCGCCTGGGCGACATGATCGGGCGCAAGTACACCTTCCTCATCACCATCGTCATCATGGGCCTGTCCACCGCTGTGGTGGGCCTGCTACCCAGCTATGCCACGATCGGCGTGGCCGCGCCGATCATCCTCATCAGCCTGCGCCTGCTGCAGGGCCTGGCATTGGGTGGCGAGTACGGCGGCGCGGCCACCTATGTGGCCGAGCATGCACCCAAGGGCCGGCGCGGCTTCTTCACTGCCTGGATCCAGACCACGGCCACCCTGGGGCTGTTCCTCTCGCTGCTGGTGATCATGGCCTGCCGCACGGCCATGGGTAACGAGGTGTTCGAGGCCTGGGGGTGGCGGGTGCCGTTCCTGCTGTCGATATTGCTGCTGGCGATTTCGGTGTACATCCGCATGCAGCTCAACGAGTCGCCGGTGTTCATGAAGATGAAGGCCGAGGGCAAGGCGTCCAAGGCGCCACTGACCGAATCGTTCGCCCGCTGGGACAACCTAAAGGTGGTGATCATGTCGCTGCTCGGCGGCACCGCCGGCCAGGCCGTGGTGTGGTACACCGGGCAGTTCTATGCGCTGTTCTTCCTGTTGCAGATGCTCAAGATCGAGCCGCAGACCGCCAACCTGCTGATTGCCGGTTCGCTGTTGATCGGCACACCGTTCTTCATCTTCTTCGGCAGCCTGTCCGACCGCATCGGCCGCAAGAAAATCATCATGGCCGGTTGCATCATCGCCGCGCTGACCTACTTCCCGATCTTCAAGGCACTGACCCAGTACGGCAACCCGGACGTGTTCGTCGCCCAGGAGCAGAACCCGGTGGTGGTGATGGCAGACCCTGCCCAGTGCGCGTTCCAGTTCGACCCGGTGGGCAAGGCCAAATTCACCAGCTCGTGCGATATCGCCAAGAGCCTGCTGGCCAAGCGGGCCATCCCCTATACCAACGAAGCGGCCGAGCCTGGCAACGTGGCGCAGATCCGCATTGGTGAACGGGTGCTGCCAAGCTTTGATGGCAGTGGCCTGGCGGCAGCGGACTTCAAGGCACAGAGCGACGCCTTTACCGCGACCTTGAGCGGAGCGTTGAAGGAAGCCGGCTACCCGGAAAAGGCCGACCCGGCGAAGATCCACTACCCGATGGTACTGTTGCTGCTGACCATTCTGGTGATCTACGTGACAATGGTCTATGGCCCGATCGCGGCCTGGTTGGTGGAGCTGTTCCCGGCGCGTATCCGCTACACCTCGATGTCGCTGCCTTACCACATCGGCAACGGCTGGTTCGGCGGCTTCCTGCCGACCGTGGCGTTTGCCATGGTGGCGGCGACCGGGGATATCTATTACGGCTTGTGGTACCCGATCGTGATTGCGGTGATGACGGCGGTGCTGGGGATCTTCTTCCTGCCGGAGACCAAGGACCGCGATATCAACCACACTTGAAGGTTTAGGCTGCCTGTACCGGCCTCTTCGCGGGCTTGCCCGCTCCCACAGGGATACCACTGTGCCCTGTGGGAGCGGGCAAGCCCGCGAAGAGGCCGGTACAGTCAACCTATCAGTCGAAATAGCCACGCAACCCAAAGGCATACCCGGTATCCACCCCGGCAGCCTCGCCCCGGCTCCAGCGCTTCTTCAACACGAACTCGAACGCCGGCTCGTACAGCCCGTCCCGCACCAGTGCACCCGCCAGCACCTCCACGTCATACCAACCATTGTCCAGCTCGATGATCGGCCGCCCCGGCACCTGGTAGCGCGCCATCAGGTCACCCAGTGTCTTGGGCGTGAAGTGCTGCAGGATGCGCCAGGTGTACAGCATCAGCGCACCGTGCTCGACCTGCAGCACATAGCCATTGCGGCGGTGCTTGAGGCGGCTGCCGGGCTCGCGCAGGGCAGGGGTGTGGTTGTCCAGGGTGAACAGGATGCGGTAGGGCAGGTTATCGACCCCGGCCAGTGGCAGCACGATCCCTTCGCGCACGGCCTGGTCGCCGCTGTCGCCGTGGGTGAACGCATGGGCCAGGTCGTCGGGCAATTCATGTTGTTGCTTGAAGCGCTCGAGCAGCTGGATATCGCCGAGCAGAAAGTAGTCGACCAGGTCGTTGAGCACTTCGCTGAATTCGTGGCGCATCTGTTTTCCTTATTGGTGCGCATGGGGGCAATGGCAAATGTAGCACTTCAGATTGGCTTCAGATTGCCCCCTGATACTGCCCCCGAGACCTGACTTGAAAGGGGGACAGCCATGACCCAGGCAGACAGCGCCAGCCTGTTTCCACTGGCTATCGGCAGCCACGGCGATCGCCTTGCCCACATGACACTGAAACACCCGGGGGAGCCGGGGCGCGACGAACTGGAACAGTTCATCCACGCCCGCTTTGCCTGCGCGCACCATGCCGACGTGCAGCACTACCTGCCTGAACTGCTCGGTCTGCATGACAGCCACGGGCGCCTGATGGCCGCTGCCGGCATACGCCTGGCCAGCAGTGGCCCGACCTTCATCGAGCGTTACCTGGATGAACCGCTGGAAGTGGCCGTGACCCGGCTGTCGGCCAGCCCGGTCAGCCGTACGCAGTTGGTCGAAGTGGGCAACCTGGCCGCGCTCAGCGCCGGCAGCGCGCGGATCATGATCATTGCCGTGACCTGGTTGCTGGCCGCCCGAGGCTTGCAGTGGGTGGCCTTCACCGGTGCCGCGACCCTGGTCAACAGCTTTCATCGCCTGGGCTTGGTGCCCACGGCGCTGGCCGTGGCCGACCCTGGCCGGTTGAACGGCGATGCCGACAGTTGGGGCAGTTACTACGCGCAGCACCCGCAAGTGTTCGTCGGCAACATCGGCTACGGCCATGCAGCCCTGGCCCGCGGCGGCGTTTTCGAGCGGCTGGGCTTGCCCGCGAGCGTGCAGGAGGCCGGCCATGCCGCGTGAATGCCAGCTGTTCAGGGAAGTGTTGCAACTGCACGCCCGTCACCGAGGGGCACAACCGGCGTTGCTGGGTCTTGGCGGGCCATTTACCTATCAACAGTTGCTGGACGAGGTCGAGCAACGCCAGGTCTGGTTGAGCGCGCAGCCACCGGGCACCTTCGCCCTGGCCCTGGAAAACGGCCCCGAGGCGCTGTTCTGGGACCTGGCAGCGCTGTTCGCGGCGCGCCCCATCGTCATCCTGCCGGCGTTCTTCAGCAGCGCCCAGCGCCGCCACTGCCTGGCACAGAGCGGGGCGGTGCTGGCGCTGGCCGACGAGGCCTTCGCTGACGACTTGCACGCCAGCGGCTTCATTGCCGGTGAGCGCTTCTGGAGCCGGCAGCCGCCAGCGGCCGCACCCTTGCCACCGGGTACCGCGAAGATTACCTACACCTCCGGTAGCACCGGTGCACCCAAGGGCGTATGCCTGAGCGCCGATGCCATGCTGCGGGTAGCGCGTGAACTGGAGGCCGCCAGCCGGCCCACGGCGCCAGGCAAGTACCTGGCGGTATTGCCCCTGGCGGTGCTGCTGGAGAACCTGGGCCTGTACGCGGCCCTGCTGGCCGGGGCGAGCATTGCCCTGTACCCGCAGGCGCAACTGGGCTTTCGCGGTGCCAGCCAGGTCGAATTCAAGCAATTGCTGGGCGCCATCGCCTTGAGTGGTGCCGAAAGCCTGATCCTGGTGCCGCAACTGCTGCTTGGGCTGGTCACTGCCATTGAGCGCGGCCTGATGCGGGTCGGCCCATTGCGCTTCGTGGCGGTGGGCGGCGCGCGGGTGGCACCGAGCCTGCTGGCCCGGGCCGAGGCCGTCGGGCTGCCGGTGTTCGAGGGCTATGGCTTGTCCGAATGCGCCTCGGTGGTATGCCTCAATCGCCCCGGGGCGCACCGCCCGGGCAGTGTCGGGCGGCCGCTGCCGCATGTGCAGGTGCGCATTGCCGAAGACGGCGAAGTGCAGGTGGCCGGTTCGGCGTTGCTCGGCTACCTGGGCGAGCCACCGTTCAGCGAGCCGTGGTTGCCGACCGGTGACCTGGGCCACTTCGACAGCGACGGCTTCCTGTACCTGGCCGGGCGCAAGAAGCACCAGTACAGCACCAGCTTCGGGCGCAACGTCAACCCCGAGTGGGTCGAGGCCGAACTGACCCAGGGCGGGGTGATCGCCCAGGCATTCGTCCACGGCGAAGGCCTGGCACACAACTTGGCGCTGATCTGGCCGCTGGACCCGCAGGCTGACGACCACACCCTCGAACAGGCCATTCGTCAGGCCAATGCCGGCCTGCCGGACTATGCCCGGGTGCATGCCTGGCGGCGCCTGCCCGAACCCTTGAGTGCCGCCGGGCAAACCCTTACCGCCAACGGCCGGCCACGCCGCGAACAGATCCTGCGGTGTTACCAGTCCCTGTTATCCGACCTTCAATGACCCACGAGGTTTGCCATGCTTTTCTTCGATACGCTGCAGCAGGAAACCGCCGACGAGCGTACGGCATTGTTCAGCGTCCCGGTCATCCGCGACGCGCTGGCCGGCAAGGCCAGCCTCGAGGCCTATGTGGCCTTTCTGACCCAGGCTTACCACCACGTGCGGCACACCGTACCCTTGATGATGGCCTGCGGGGCCCGTTTGCCCGCGCGGCTGGAGTGGCTGCGCGGCGCAGTGTGCGAGTACATCGAGGAGGAGTACGGCCATGAGCGCTGGATTCTCGATGACATCGCCGCCTGCGGTGGCGACCCCCACCAGGTGGCGGGCGGCCGCCCGGCATTGCCTGTCGAGCTGATGGTGGCCTTTCTCTACGACCAGATTGCCCGTGGCAACCCGGTCGGGCTGTTCGGCATGGTCAACGTGCTCGAAGGCACCAGCATTGCCCTGGCCACCCAGGCTGCCGGTACCCTGCAGAGCAGCCTCGGCCTGCCGGACCAGGCGTTCAGCTACCTGAGTTCCCATGGCGCCCTGGACCAGGACCACATGGCCACCTACCGTGGCCTGATGAACCGCCTGGACCAAGCCGAGGACCAGCAGGCGGTAATACACGCTGCCAAAGTGGTGTACCGCCTGTACACCGCCATGTTCGAAGGGCTGCCGCGTGCCGCGCAGCAGGAGGTACAGCATGCGCTTGCCTGATTGCGTGGCGGTGCTCACCGGCGCCAGCGGTGGTATCGGCCTGGAGCTGGCGGACCAGCTTTGCAGTGCCGGGGGCCGCGTACTGGCGGTCAGCCGGCAGCAGGGCAAGCTGGCCGAGCTGATGGCGCGCTACCCCGGGCAACTGCGTTGGCAGCAGGCCGACCTGCGCTGCGCCGAAGGCCGCCGCGACGTGCTGGAGGCGGCGCGGGCGATGGGCAGTTGCAACCTGTTGATCAACGCCGCCGGGGTCAACCGCTTCGCCTTGCTCGAACAGATGGACGAGGCTGCCCTGGACGAGTTGTTCGACCTCAACATCAAGGCCGCCGTGCAGCTCACCCGCCTGTGCCTGCCGTTGCTGCGCGCGCAGCCCAGTGCGCTGGTGGTGAACGTGGGGTCGATCTACGGCTCGATCGGCTACCCCGGCTATGCCACCTACTGCGCCAGCAAGTTTGCCTTGCGTGGGTTCTCCGAGGCATTGCGCCGCGAGCTTGCCGACACCTCGGTGAACGTGCTGTATGCCGCACCGCGCACCACCCGCACGACGATGAACAGCAGTGCCGCGCAGGCCCTGAACCAGGCGTTGAAGGTAGGCGTCGATGACCCGCAGGATGTCGCCCGGGCAGTGCTCGACGCGGTGCAGGCCGAGCGCAGCGAACTGTACCTGGGCTGGCCGGAAAAACTCTTCGTGCGCCTTAACGGCATGCTGCCGGGCGTGGTCGACCGCGCCCTGCGCAAGCAACTGCCGCTGATCCGCCGCTACAGCACCTGGCACAGCAAGGAGTCGAGCAAATGAAACGTCTGATACTGGCCGGCCTGCTGGCCATCGCCCCGTTCACCTGGGCCCTCGACCAGAACGGTACCCAGCAACTCAATGCCATCCAGCAGCGCTGGGCGGTGATTCGCTACAACCTGCCCGAAGCCCAGCGTGCCGGGGCGTTCGAGGCCCTGGCGGTACAGTCGGCGGCGTTGGTGCGCCAGCACCCGGGCTCGGCCGAGCCGCTGATCTGGGACGGCATCGTCAACAGCAGCTGGGCCGGTGCCACCGGCGGGTTGGGCGCGCTGGGCAAGGTCAAGGCCGCCCGCGCCAGCCTGGAAAAGGCCCTGGCCATGGACCCCAAGGCCCTGCAGGGCTCGGCCTACACCAGCCTGGGCGCGCTGTACGACCAGGTGCCCGGCTGGCCGCTGAGCTTCGGCGACCAGACCAAGGCCGAGGCCATGCTGCGCCAGGCGCTGGCGATCAACCCCGACGGTATCGACAGCAACTACTTCTGGGCTGACCACCTGTACCGGCAGAACCGCTACGATGAAGCCCGCGCCGCCCTGCAAAAGGCGTTGCAGGCACCGCCCCGGCCCGGGCGGGAGCTGGCCGACCAGGGCCGGCGCGGTGAAATCGATGCTTTACTCAAAGCGATCAAGGACAAACAGGATTAAGCATGCGCCTGCTGCTGGTAGAAGACGATGCCGCGTTGGGGGAGGGGATCTGTGACGGCCTGCGCCGCGAGGGCTACACCCTCGACTGGTTGCAGGATGGCGCCAGCGCCTTGCATGCCCTGTGCCACGAGGAGTTCGACCTGGCCATTCTCGACCTGGGCTTGCCGCGCCTGGATGGCATCGAGTTGTTGCGGCGCCTGCGTGCGGCCGGGAAGAGCCTGCCGGTGCTGGTGTTGACCGCCCGCGACGCCACCGAGGACCGCATCGCCGGGCTGGACGCCGGCGCCGACGACTACCTGGTCAAACCCTTCGACCTCAACGAACTCAAGGCCCGATTGCGGGCCTTGCTGCGGCGCAGTAGTGGCCGTGCGCGGGTGTTGATCGAACACGCCGGGGTGTGCCTGGACCCGGTCAGCCAACAGGTGCACTACCAGGGCTTGCCGGTGGTGCTCACGCCCAAGGAATACCTGCTGCTGCACGAATTGCTGGCCCAGCCGGGCAAGGTGTTCACCCGCGAACGCTTGACCCAGTTGCTGTATGGCTGGGATGAAGAGCCGGAGAGCAATACCCTGGAAGTGAACATCTACCACCTGCGCAAGAAGCTGTTCAACGGCCTGATCCGCACCGTGCGCGGAATCGGCTACCTGGTGGAACGCAAGGCATGAGCTCGCTGCGCCAACGCACCCTGTGGCGGGTGATGCTGCTGTTGCTGGTCGGCAGCGGGTTGCTGGCGCTGTACAACTACCACGACAGCCGCCACGAAATTAACGAGGTGTACGACGCCCACCTGGCGCAGAACGCCCGGCTGCTGCAGGGCATCATGAGCCTGCCGGTGCAGGAGCAGAGCCGTGACGAGTTGTACCGTGCCTTCGACGAGGCCTTGAGCAAGGCCGGGCACCACAAGGTGGGGCACCGCTACGAGAGCAAGCTGGCCTTCCAGGTGTGGGCCGACGACAACGGGCTGCTGGTGCACACGCCCAGCGCCCCGCAGCTGGGGCAGGCGCCGCGGGTGCCAGGGTTTGCCGACGTGGTGGTGGACGGGCGCCGTTGGCGCAGTTTCGTCTTGCCGGTGCCGGAAAAACACTGGGTGATCTGGGTGGGCGAGCGCAACGACGTGCGTGACGACCTGATCGAACGCATCGTGCGGCACACGCTGTTGCCATTCCTGTTCGGCAGCCTGGCCCTGGCCTTGCTGGTGTGGGCGGCCATTGGCTGGGGGCTGCGGCCGCTGCAGAACATGGCCAGGGTGATCCGCGCCCGCCACGCCGAGTCGCTCGAGCCGTTGCAGCTGGTGCCGTTGCCGAAGGAGCTGGAACCGATGCAGGCGGCGATCAACCGCCTGCTCGGGCAGATCGATGACCTGCTGCGTCGCGAGCACCGTTTCATCGCCGACGCTGCCCACGAGATGCGCACGCCCTTGGCCATCCTGCGCCTGCATGCGCAGAACGCCCTCAATGCAGACAGCGCTGCCGAGCGGGACAAGGCCCTGCAGTTCCTGATGGGCGGTGTCGACCGCCTTGCCCGGGTGGTCAACCAGCTGTTGACCCTGGCCCGCCTGGAGCCGCGGCCAGGCCGGCGTGACTGGCCGCGGGTGGACCTGGAAGGCGTGGTGGCCGAGACCCTGGCCGAGCTGACCCCATGGATTCTGGAGCGCGGGCTGGAGCCTTCGCTAGACATCGCCGCCGGCGACTACCACTTGCACACCGACGCTGGCGCGTTGGGTATCGCCTTGCAGAACCTGGTGGCCAATGCCGTGGACCATTCACCGGCAGGCGGTCGGGTCACCGTGACACTGCAGCGCGAAGGGCAGGCCTTGCTGGTCAGTGTCGACGACGAAGGGCCAGGCATCGCCGAAGTCGACCAGCAGCGGGTGTTCGAGCGCTTCTACAGCAAGGGCTCGACCAATGGCGCCGGGCTGGGGTTGTCGATCGTCAGCACCATCATGACCCGCCTGGGTGGCAGCGTGCAGTTGCGCAACCAGGCGCCACACGGTTTGCGCGCGACCTTGCGCCTGCCCGTGGGGCCCTGAACATCGCTAGTGTTTCTGGGCGATCTGGATCAGGTTGCCGCAGGTGTCATCGAACACCGCTACGGTGACGGGCCCCATGTCAGTGGGCGTCTGGGTGAACTGCACGCCTGCCGCGCACAGCCGGGTATATTCGGCCTGGATGTCACGCACGCCGAACGAGGTGGCGGGGATGCCGTCCTGCTTGAGCGCGGCCTTGTATTCCCTGGCGGCCGGGTGCGCGTCGGGTTCGAGCAGCAGCTCGACGCCGTTGGGGTCGTTGGGGGAGGTGAGCGTCAGCCAGCGGTGTCGGCCCATGGGGATATCGTGCTTGGGCTCGAAACCGAGTACGTAGTGGTAGAAAGCCAGGGCTTTGGCCTGGTCGTCGACGAGGATGCTGGTGACCACGATCTTCATAAGCGCACACCCTATGTCTGGAGCCGATGAGTACTAGTAAAGACAATCAGGGGTATTTGACCAGCGGGCTGCCAGGCTCCTGTGGGCTTTAGCCTGCTGTCAGTCAGTTTCTACAGGCTTTACTGGGGCTGCTTTGCAGCCCATCGCCGGCAAGCCAGCTCCCACAGGGACCACGTAACTCTTGAAGTCTGCGCTGTACCTGTGGGAGCTGGCTTGCCGGCGATGGGCCGCGTCGGATTCTTCGCGGCTAAAGTCCCCCTACAAAAAACCTGCTCAAGCCATAGGTAAATCCTTCATCACCCGGCCCCCACCCAGCCGCTGCCAAGGGTAAAGTGACAGGCATGATCCCAGCGCGCCCAGACCGGCGTCAGAGAGGTGCCCGTGGCGGCCTACACATTGCGACAACTCAAGTACTTCGTCACCACCGTCGAGGCCGGCAGCGTGGCCGAGGCTTCCCGCCAGCTGTACATCGCCCAGCCCTCCATCTCCACGGCCATCAAGAGCCTGGAGGAAAGCTTCGGCGTGCAGCTGTTCATCCGTCACCACGCCCAGGGTGTGTCACTGACGCCCAGCGGCAAGCGCTTCTATGCCAAGACCAAGTCGCTGCTGCAGATGGCCCACGAATTCGAACAGAACGCCCTGGCCGACAACGACACCGTGGCCGGGCAAATCGATATCGGCTGCTTCGAGACCGTGGCACCGCTGTACCTGCCGCGGCTGATCGCCGGCTTTCGCCAGCGTTACCCCGGGGTGGATATCCGCCTGCGCGACGGCGAGCAGCAGGACCTGATCCAGGGCCTGACCGCGGGTACCTTCGACCTGGCGTTCCTCTACGACCATGACCTGGACGGCACCATCGAGGCCGAGCCGCTGATGCCGCCGCAGAAACCCTATGTGCTGCTGCCCGAGAACCACCGCTTCGCCGGCCAGGCCCAGGTGTCGCTGCGTGACCTGTGCCCGGAGCCGATGATCCTGCTGGACGTTGCCCCCAGCCGTACCTACTTCGTCAGCCTGTTCAACGAAATGGGCCTCACGCCCAACATCGTCTTCAGCTCGCCGTCGATCGAGATGGTGCGCGGCATGGTCGGGCAGGGCTTCGGTTTTTCGCTGCTGGTGACGCGGCCGCACTCGGAGTACACCTACGACGGGCAACGTCTGGCCATGCTGGATATCGCCGAGCCAGTGGCGCTGTCAGGGCTGGCGGCGGCCTGGTTGAAGCGGGTGCAACTGACCAAGCCGGCGCAGTTGTTCGTGGAGTTCTGCCGGGAGCAGTTGGCGAAGTTCTGATACGGGCACGCCGTGCAGGAGCATGGCGTGCCCGTTGGTCAGGGGTTGACCTGATAGCCGCGCCCTTGCAGGCACCCGGCATAGGCACTGGCATGAGCCTGGGCTTTCGCTTCGTCCTGGCCGCGCCGGTCCTGACGGCGGTCCTGACGCTGGCGCATGCCACCGACCGCAGCACCGGCGGCGGCCACTTCACCGGCGCGGTTCTGCCGGTATTGCTCCTTGGCATCGTCACCGACCCGGTCATACAGCTCGTCGTGCTGGTTGCCGCGCACCTGCGCGCCTGCCGCACCGGCAACCGCGCCGGCAGCGGCACCGCGTACCCGGCCACCGACATGGGGGTCGCTGGAGGTCGCGGCACTGTTCGCGGCATTGGTCGCGACGGTATTGCAATCATTGATATCCAGTTGCATCTGCTGGCTGCTCTGGCCCTTGAGCGGCACCACCGACTGCGCCTGGGTTGCCGATGCCGCGCACAGCAGCACCAGCAGGCAACTCCACGTCATCGTACGCATGGCAAACCTCCAGCGGGTGGGGATCCCGTTTCACAGAATAGTTCGCCTTTGCTGCCGATGATGGCAGTTTTGCCGGGATGGTCTAAACCGGATATCAAGCGTGGTTCGCCTGCGTATCACGGCGTGAATCCGGGCTACCTGTGGAAACCCCATGAGCCAGACCCAGCACCTGATCATCTGTGAGTACTGTGACACGGTGTATCACCGTGCGCCGCTGCTCAAGCACCAGCGCGCCGTATGCCCGCGCTGTGGCGGCGTGCTGTACCGGCACACCTCGCTGACCGTGCAGCAGCGGCTGGCCCTGAGCGTGACGGGTGGCATCCTGCTGGTGTTCGCCAACTTCTACCCGGTGATGACCATCGGTATGCAGGGGCTCACCCATTCCGCGACATTATGGGACTCGGTGCAGATCCTCAGCCACGGCAGTATCACTTTCATCGCCCTGGTCATGGCCTTGTCGATCATCTTTGCGCCGGTGCTGCAGATTACCCTGTTGTGCTGGCTATTGAGTTTCGCCCTGGCCGGCCAGCGCGCCCCCGGCTTTGCCCTGTGCATGCGCAGCCTGGAGAGCCTGCGGCCGTGGAGCATGCTGGAGGTGTGCCTGCTGGGGGCGATGGTGGCGGTGATCAAGCTGGCGGGGCTGCTCGATGTGATACCCGGCATCGGCCTGCTGGCCCTGGCCGCACTGAGCATGCTGATCATCCATATCGCCGGCAAGGACATCCGCGACCTTTGGGAGCAGGTATGAATACCCCGGCCAATGCCGACGACCTGGGCCTGTGCCTGTGCCATGGCTGCGGCCAGGCCTGCGAACTGGGCAGCGGCAAGCACACCTGCGAGCGCTGTGGTGCCGCCATCCACCGGCGCAAGGCCAATGCCATCAGCCGCGGCTGGGCGTTTCTGCTGGCGGCGCTGGTTTTCTACATCCCCGCCAACCTGCTGCCGGTGATGCACACCGAAATGCTCGGCAGTGGCAGCGCAAGCACCATTGGCGGTGGTGTGCTGGAGTTCTGGGAGGCAGGGGCCTGGGACATCGCACTGATCATCTTCATCGCCAGTGTGGGCGTGCCGGCCATCAAGTTCTTTTCGCTCGGCCTGTTGCTGTTCACCGCCCAGCGCGGCTCTACCTGGGCCTGCCGACAGCGCTCGCAGCTGTACCGTTTCGTCGAGCTGATCGGCTACTGGTCGATGCTCGATGTGATGGTGGTGGCGCTGGTGGCGGCGCTGGTGCAACTGCGCGGGCTGGGCACCATCGAGCCGCGGGTGGGCATCCTGTTTTTCGGCATGGTGGTGGTACTGACCATGTTTTCTGCGATGAGCTTCGATCCACGCCTGATCTGGGATAGCCGTGCCAACGAGGGAGGCCGCATTGATGGTGCAACAGACTGACAAGCGCGAGGGCGCGGGGCAGGTTGAAGTGCACACCCGGCGCTGGAGTGTGTCGCTGGTATGGATCGTGCCGATACTGGCGATCTTGATCGGCGCTTCGCTGGTGGTGCGCAACTGGATGCAGCAGGGCCCGGTCATCGCCATTTCCTTCCACACCGGGGAAGGGCTGGTGGCGCACAAGACCCAGGTCAAGTACCGCAGCGTGGTGATCGGCGAAGTCACCACGGTGGACCTGGCCGACGACAAGAAGAGCGTGGTTGCCAAGGTTCAGCTGTCCAACGACGCCCGCGCGTTCGCCACCCAGGGGGCGCGCTTCTGGGTGGTGCGGCCACGCATTGGCGTGGGCGGCGTGTCCGGTGTGGACACGCTGCTGTCGGGCAGTTTCATCGGGGCGGATTCCGGCGCATCGAAAGTGCCGGAGAAGTCCTTTGTCGGCCTGGAGCTGCCACCGCCGATCACCTACGACGAAAAGGGCAAGCGCTTTGTCCTGACCGCCAGTGACCTGGGGTCGCTGGATATTGGCTCGTCGATCTACTACCGCAAGATCCCGGTGGGCGAGGTGGTGTCCTTTGCCCTGCAGGGCGATGGCAAGGGCGTGGAGATCGGCGTGTTCGTGCAGGCCCCCTACGACAGCTTCGTCACCGCCGATACCCGCTTCTGGAACGCCAGTGGCGTCGACATGCAGATCGGTGCCAACGGCCTGAAGATCGATACCGAATCACTGTCGTCGATCCTGGTGGGTGGGCTGGCCTTTGGCTCGCCCGACTTCGCCCCGCAAGCCGAGCCCGCTGCCGACCAGGCGCGCTTCCAGCTGTTTGCCGACCGCGACACCGCCCTGGCACCGCCCAGTGGCCAGGCGCAGTACCTGCAATTGCGCTTCGACCAGGCCATGCGCGGCCTGTCGGTGGGAGCGCCGGTGGAGTTCAAGGGGGTGGAGTTTGGCCGGGTCACTTCGGTCAAGCTCGACTACGATGCCACCCGGCAGAACTTCCCGGTGGTGGTCGATGCGGTGATCTACCCGCAGCGGTTGGGGCCGGTGCACCGCAAGATGCTGTCCGTATTCAAGCATGCCGAAGGCGACATGGATGGCGCACGCCGGCTGATCGGCACCTTCGTCGAGCACGGGCTGCGGGCCCAGGCGCGCAGCGGCAACCTGATCACCGGGCAGATGTTCATTTCCCTGGACTTCTACCCCGACGCCCCCAAGGTGGCCTTCGACAAGACCGCAGACCCTATCACCATCCCCACCTTGCCCGGCAGCCTGGAGCAGTTGCAGGAACAGCTGCAGCGGGTGGTGGAGCGCATCAGCAAACTGCCGCTGGAGAGCATCGCCAACAACCTGGACGGCAGCCTGCGAGAGTTGCGCGCCAGCCTCAAGCAGTTCAATGGCCAGACGCTGCCGGACGTGAAGGTGGCGCTGGACGAAGTGCACAAGACCCTGCGCACGGCCAATTCGGCCATTTCCGAGGACTCGCCGCAGCGCGAGCGGATGGGCGAAACCCTGGACGAACTGGAGCGCATGTCGCGTTCGCTGCGTGACCTTGCCGATTACCTGGGCCGGCACCCTGAGTCGCTGATACGCGGCCGACCGAAAGCGGCCGCTGCCGCCGACCTTGAACCCTGAGGAGACAGCCGATGCATCGACTGCGCAATGTGTGTGGCGCCGGCCTGCTGGCCGTGCTGTGGGGCTGCAGCAGTACCCCGAACAACTATCACACGCTGGTACCGAGCGAACCGGTGCGCGACGGTGGCCAGCGCATCCAGGTGGCGAGGGTGGCCGTGCCGCCGCAGGTGGACCGCCCGCAGTTGGTGGTGCGGCAAGGGCAGAGCGGCCTGGCCATCCTCGAGACGGAGTGGTGGGGGGCCAACCTGGTGGATGAGTTCCGCAGCGCTTTGCAGGACCAGTTGGGCGGGCCGGTGGGTGGCGGCAAGGCGTTGCTGTGGATGGACGTGCAGCGCTTCGATAGCGTGCCGGGCCGCTACGCCTCGCTGGAGGCGGTATGGCGCCTGACGCGCTCGGGTGCGGCCGAACTGACCTGCCGTACCTCGCTGCAGACGCCCGCGGACAACAGCATCGCCAGCCTGGTCAATGCCCACCAGGCCAACCTGCGCAAACTGGCCGAGGCGGTGCGGGGGAGTGCCCGGCAGGGCAGCTGTTCTACATCTGCCTGAGCATCTCGCCGACCGTTGTAGGAGCGGCCTTGTGTCGCGAAAGGGCCGCAAAGCGGCCCCAGCAATTGTTGCTGTAACGCTGAAAGCCGGGGGCCGCTTCGCGGCCCTTTCGCGACACAAGGCCGCTCCTACACAGAGCGCGCTTCTGCGAATTTCCCGAATTTCCTTCATACATTTGTACAGGCCAGCGCCTGCGCACCTGTTTTTTTACGATAGGCCATGCTCTGGCCCCTGCATACCCTTGCGAAGCGGCAATGTTGATTACTAATAATAAAAGGAGACAACCAATGCCGATTCAGTCGGAGCATGACCCGCGTCTCAAGCGTGCCCTCAAGACCCGGCACATCAGCATGCTGGCCCTGGGCGGTGTGATCGGGGCCGGTCTGTTCGTAGGGGCCAGCGCGGTTATCGCATCAACCGGCCCGGGTGCCTTCATCACCTATGCCATCACCGGCCTGATCGTCGCGCTGGTGATGCGCATGCTCGGCGAAATGGCCGCCGCGTACCCGGCCAAAGGTTCGTTCGTCGACTACGCCCGGTTGGCCTTCGGGCGCCCGGCCGGGTACATGACCGGTTGGCTGTACTGGTACTTCTGGGTGATCGTGGTCGGCTTCGAGGCCGTGGTCGGCGGGCAGATCATCAATGCCTGGCTGCCCGATATCCCGGTGTGGGCCATTGCCCTTGGCCTGATGGTAGGCATGACCTTGCTCAACCTGATGTCGGTGCACTCGTTTGGCGAGGCCGAATACTGGTTCGCCGGCATCAAGGTCGCGGCCATCGTGGTGTTTCTGGTCGTGGCCGGGTTGTACGTGTTCAACCTGTGGCCTGGCTCCAGCGCCAGTTTTGCCAACCTCACCCAGCATGGCGGCTTCCTTCCCCATGGGGTAGGCGCGTTGTTCACCGGGGTGGTGGTGGTGATTTTCTCCATGACCGGTGTGGAAGTCGCCACCCTCGCGGCGGCCGAATCGGAAGACCCGTCGCGCAACATCCGCAAGGCGGTGAACACGGTGATGCTGCGCATCCTGGTGTTCTTCGTGCTGGCGACGTTCTTCATCGTGGTGGCACAGCCATGGACCTCGATCACCCCCGGCAAGTCGCCGTTCGTGACCACCCTGGAGCATATCGGCATTCCCGGCGCAGGCGACATGCTCACCGTGGTCATCCTGGTGGCGGTGCTGTCGGTACTCAATGCCGGGCTGTATACCTCGTCGCGGTTGCTCTATGTGCTGGCCTCCAACGGTGAGGCGCCACGCTGGGTGGCCAAGGTCAGCGGCAATGGCGTACCCGTACGCGGGGTGATTGCCTCGACCCTGGTGGGCTATGGCTGCGTGGTGATTGCGGCGCTGTGGCCGGATACCGTGTTCCAGTTCCTGATCAACTCGTCCGGCACGGTGTTCCTGTTCGTCTACCTGGTGATCTGCCTGTCGCAGCTCAGGCTGCGGCGCAAATGGGTGGCGGAAGGTACGCTGAAGTTCGCCATGTGGGGGCATCCGTGGTTGCCGTTGCTGGTGACCGGGTCGATCGTGGCGGTGCTGGTGAGCATGGCCTTCGACCCGAGCATGCGGGTGAGCCTGGGGCAATGCGTGGTTGCGATTGTGGTGATTGCGGTTTCGTATGCGATGGTGCGGGGGCCGCGGGGGCAGCAGCCTGGTGCAGAGGTTGGGTTGAATTAAGGTGTATCTGGGGCCGCTTTGCGGCCCATCGCGACACAAGGCCGCTCCTACAAGGGGATCGCACCAGGTCGGACCTGTATGCGATCTCCTTGTAGGAGCGGCCTTGTGTCGCGACAGGGGCGCAAAGCGCCCCCAAAGGCCTAGACCAGATGCTCGAACAGGTCGGTATTCTTCCCCGCCTGAATCGCAATCCAGAACCGCGCAATCCCGCCGGTAGTGGTCGGCTTGATCCCGGTAAGCTGCTCCACCAGCTTCAGCCGGTACACCAGCGTCTGCCGGTGAATCCCCAAATCATACGCCGTGGCCTTCCAGTTGCCGTCGTTGTGCAGGAAGGTGACCAACGTCTGCAGCAGCGCCGCACCCTGGGTGCGGTCATGCTCGATCAGCGGCCCCAGGTAACGCCCCACCAGCGCCCGCGCCTCGGCCAGCGACTTGGGCGCCATGATCAGGCCGGTTTCCGCCTCGCCATAACGCAGTTGCTGCGCGCCACTTTCCTCGGCCTGGGTCAGCGCCAGGCGGGCTTGGCGCACGCTCTCGCGAAAGCCGGTGGCCGCCGCGATCGGCCCGCTGATACCAATCACCGTACCCTCGCCGAGGTTGTGGCACAGCGCCGTCAGGCTTGGCGCGTCGTCACGGCTGATCGCCAGCAGCAGGCCTTTGTCGTCGAGCAGTAGCGGTGTGGAGTGATGCAGGGCAGGGGCCTGGTGAATGTCGGCGCTGCTCCATGGGCCGTGGCTTCCCGGCCTGATCGCCAGGCTCACCAAGGTGCCGACCAGGCCACGACGCTCCAGCATCGGCCGCGCCAGGCTGAACTCCGTCTCGCTGTCGAGCAGGCTGCGCAGCAGCGCTGCGCCTTCATCGCGCTGCTGGTCGCGGTGGATCATCAGGCGTTCCAGTTCCACCCCCAGCAAGCCGACCAGCGAGCGCACCAGGATGGCGTCATCCTGCGTGCGGGTGCCTTTGCGCGCCATCAGCAGGTTGGCGCGGGCGCGGCCGCCGATCGGGATGCGTTCCACCCGCTCGACAGCCTGCGCGGCCCGGCGGGTTTCGACCACGGTGGTGCCGCTGGGGGCATCCTCGATGGCCAGGTCGAGGCCGAGGGTGTCGGCCAGTATCGCCAGGCGCCCAGCCATGTCGGGGGCTTTGCGCAAGGCGTCGGCGTAGGTCTGGAACAGCCGCTCGCTGGCGTTGAAACGCTCGCGCTGGGCCTGCAGCACGCTCTCGATCACGTAGTGCGACAGCTTGACGAACTCCAGTTCGAAGCTGCCATGCAGCACCGGGAACAACAGGCGGTCGGCGGCGGCCAGCAGTTCGCCGGACAGCGCCGGCGCATCGGCCCGCGGCGCCACTACCAAGGCACTGGGGTTGCTCTGCACCAGTTGCTCCAGCCAGCTCACCTGGTCTGCCGGGGCGCTGGGCAGGCCGACGCCGGTGGTCATCACCAGGTCGCCTGGCGATACCCAGCGCCAGGGGTCTGGCAAGTCGACGGTGTGGGCCCAGGTGATCAGCCTGCCGGTGCCGGCCGCGCCAGCCACGGCCTGCAACTTGAGCAGTTCGATATCGATCAGGTCCTGCACCGTGAGCATGGGCATCTCTCATTCCAAAGATGCGCCAAGCATGGCGTTTTACGCTGGGGCGGTAAACCTTTGTTCGCGGTGCAGGGCCAGTGGGGCTGCTTTGCAGCCCATCGCGACACAAGGCCGCTCCTACAAGGCAATCAGTTCAGGCGTCCAGCGTTCTGTGTCTTGCCACTACTGACCGTCTCCTGCCCCCGCTCGGCCTTGTCCAGCGGCAGGTGGTCGAACTCGCGCAGCCCATCCTTGCGGTACGGGTCGCCAATCCAGCGTGGTGCCACCACGAACTGCGGGCTCACCAGGCTCTTGGCCGGTTCGTAACGGTCATAGCTCAGCCCGGCCAGGTCGGACAGGGTATGGATCAGGTGCGAGCTGCTGTAGGGCCGGTCGGCCATCGCCTGCAAGTCGCGCGGGTGCTCGGCCTGCCAGCTGGGCGAAGTCCACAGCAAAAACGGGATGGTGTACATCGGCCGGGTCGGCGCGCCTTCGTTGCGCCCCAGGCGGTCGTGGTTGCCAGAGCTGTACACATCTTCCCCATGGTCGGACAGGTACAGCAGGAAGCCATTGGAGGTACTGGCCGAGTAACGCTTGATCAGGCTCGACACCACGTAGTCGTTGTAGCGCACCGCGTTGTCGTAGAAGTTGTAGGTTTCCACCTGGTCATCGGTCAGCTTGCCGGGCACCCCCTGGCGGTCGTTGAAGTGCGCGTAGTCGTTCGGGTAGCGGTAGCGATAGTCCATGTGCGTACCCAGCAGATGCACGATGATGAACTTGTTCGGCGCCGGGTCCTGCAGGGCCTTCTCGAATGGCGTCAGCACCACGTCGTCGTACTGGCTGGCATTCTGGTTGCGCTGGTTGTTCAGGTACACCGGCGCGTCCGTCTGCTGCGAGAAGGTGGTCAGCATGGTGTTGCGCTTGGTCATGGTCTGCTGGTTGGTGATCCAGAAGGTCTTGTAGCCGGCCTGTTTCATCAGGTTGATCAGCGACGGGTCGGTGAGGAAGCGGTCCGGGTTCTGCTCGTCGCCGAAGGTGAGGATCTGCTGCATCACTTCGATGGTGTACGGGCGTGGTGACACCACGTTGCGGAACACCGTCAGGCTCTTGTCGCTGGCGGCCAGCGCATCGAGGTTGGGCGTGGTATCGCGGTTGTAGCCGTACAGGTGCATGTGCTCGCGGGTGGTGGATTCGCCCAGCACCAGCACCAGCGTGCGCGGCGCTGCACCGCTGCTGTCCCGCAGGTTTTGCAGGGGCGGCAGCGCGGCGTTCTTGGCCAGCAGCTCCTGCATGTTGTCCAGCTGCTGGCGGTACTGGCGGTAGCCGACCAGCAGTTGCCAGGGCACGGCGGGCTCCATGCGCTGCTGCACCTTTTCCGCCGCGTCGGCGAAGCTGCGTTCCTGGGTGACCATCTGCTTGTAGAACGGGTACACCAGGTTGGCCAGCAGCAACAGGGCGACCACCGGCAGGCGGCTGCGCAGCGGCAGGCTGACCGGGCGTACGCGCTTCCACAGCAGCACCGCCACCAGCGTGTACAGCAGCAGTGCCAGGCCCAGCCAGGCGCTGAAGTACTGGCTGAAGTACTCACCGGCTTCGGCGGTGTTGGACTCGAACATCACGAAGATGACGCTTTGCGAGAACTCCTGGCGATAGATGCCGAAGTAGCTCAGGCCCACCAGCGAAGCAGCCCACAACACCAGGCCGATGACCGCTGCCGTGGCGCGAGTGAAGCGCGGCAGCAGCAGTACCGGGGCCAGCCACAGGCTGCTGAGGAAGAATGCATCGCGAAAACCGGCGAACCCGGTGGTACCACTGAACAGCAGCAACGCCTGGGTCACGCCCGAGAAGTACCAGAAGAACAGCAAAAGCCAGCCCAGGCCGGCCCAGTCCACGCGTTTGGGCGAGGAGGGGGATGGAGTGTGTGACACGTATGCCTCGTCGTACTTGGCGGCCAGCGGATGTGCCCGTGGCCGGAAAGGGCGTGACGCTAATCTGCCGAGCGTGAAAATAACGTCAACGAGACGCTGGCCCAGGCAAGGTATGATGTGTTCAGCCAAACCGGACTGACAGGTCGAGTGAGAATGAACCGTCGCAAGAAGATCAAGCAGCTACTGCAGGCGCATGCCAAGAAGGCCAGCGCCAAGCTGGCGCCGCGCAAGCCCAAGTACATTTGCAAGGCCGACCGTTTGAAGATGGAGGCCGAGGCGGCGGGGGATACCCCCACCTGACTGACTGGCGCGGACCTTGTAGGAGCGGCCTTGTGTCGCGATCGGGCCGCAGAGCGGCCCCGGCGATATCTGCTTCAATGCTGAAATCGTGGGGCCGCTTTGCGGCCCGATCGCGACACAAGGCCGCTCCTACAGGGGGCGCGTTGGCTGCTTGCGGTCAACGGCGATAGTAGCGGTAGTCATCGTTGTAGCGGTGGTGCATGGCCCGCTCATGGCGGTGCTCCCAGTCGCGGCGCCGTTCCCAGTCGCGTCGGCGTTCCCAGTCTCGCCGGCGCTCCCAATCACGGCGGGCCTGCTCGCGGCGCCATTGTTCGCGGCGCCAGTCGCTGCGGTGGTCATGCCAGCGGTCGTCATCGTGGGCCAGCAGCGTGGCTGGCTGTTCATCGGCCACACTGGCCACCCTGGACCAGGGGTTGCCGGCAGGCTGCAACGGTGATTGAACCGCCGGGGCTGCCACTACGGGCGCCTTCATTTGTGTTGCCGATGCCGTGCCCATCGCCGCGCACGAGAACAGGCCGAGCAACATCAACCTTGCGACATGTATTTTCATGAGCGAAGCCAACCTCTGATAACAATTGAGCCATCTGGCCAGCAGGTGGTCGGCGAAGCTTGTCTCGCGTTCCGCTACCTTTCTGTGCCTCCCACATAGACCGGTAAACGGGAAAAAGTTCGCAGCGGCAACAACTTGTAGAACTTCTGCGCTTCAAAACAGATAGTCGGTTGGCGCGCCCCCCTGTGGGAGCGGCTTCAGCCGCGAACACCGGCGCAGCCGGTGCCATGCACCGTTAGCCCAGGGCGGCCGCCTGTTGCAGGTTCAGCGAACGGGTTTCCGGGGCCAGGGCCCAGGACAGCAGCAGCCCGAAGAAAGTGATGGCAGCGGCCACGTACATGGTTTGCGCAATACCCAGCACGTCTAACGAAACCGGCACCAGGTAGGTACCCACTGCCGCGCCGATTCGCGAGACGGAGGTGCCCATGCCGACCGCGAAGGCGCGGATTTCCGTGGGGAAGATTTCGTTCGGGTAGACCAGCGTCAGCACCTGGGCACCGCCAATGAACAACGCATACAGGGCGAAGAACACCAGGATCCAGATACCCGCGCTGCTGTGGAACGCGCCCAGGCACAGCAAGGCCAGCCCCGACACCAGGAAGCTGTACAGCAACAGGTTACGGCGGCCGATGACGTTGATCAGGCGGGTGGCGACCATGCAGCCGACCACGAAGAACAGCGTGATCAGTACCGAACCGATCGAGGCGCTGTCACCTTTCACATTCAGCGCCGCCAGCACCTTGGGCGCAAACGCATAGACCGAGAACAGCGGGATGATGCAACAGGTCCAGAACACGATGACGAACAGCATGCGCTTGCCATAACCGGCATACAGCAGGCTCCAGATGTTCACTTTGTGCTCGGTGCCCTGCTCGGGCAGGTTGCGCAGGGAAAAGTCATTGCCATATACCGCCTTGATCACCTGTTCTGCCTCGGCGCTGCGGCCTTTGCTCAGCAGCCAGCGCGGTGATTCGGGGGTGCCGATACGGACCATGAAAAGGGCCAGGCCAATGGTCGCGGAGCTGGCCAGTACCAGGCGCCAGGCGTCCTCGGCACCGGTGCGCAGCAGCAGTTCGCCGACGATGTAGGCAGCCGCTGCACCGGCAAACCAGAGGATGGTGAGCATGGCCAGGCGTGGGCCGCGGTACTTGCGGGGCATGAACTCGACCAGCAGCGAGGTGGCAACCGGGTATTCGATGCCGACCGCAATGCCGATGACCAGCCGCAGCAGGAAGATGGCCAAGGCCGAGTCGGCCCAGAACTGCCCGAGCGAGGCGACGATGAACAAGGTTGGCCCGACGAAGAACAGGCGCTTGCGGCCAAGGCGATCGGTCAGCCAGCCGCCGAGGAAGCCGCCAAAGAAAATACCGATCAGCGCCGAGGCGGCGATCAGGCCTTCCCAGAAGCTGTTCAATGACAACGCAGTGCTGATGTGCGCCAGGGCGACGCCGATAATGCTCAGGACATAGCCATCGACGAACGAGCCACCGCCAGAGCGCAGCGTGAGAAGTTTGTGGAACCTGTTCAGCGGTACATCTTCGACTGAGATATGTGGACTTGTCATTCTTGTCTCCCGATATGGTTTTTCGAGTAAAAGGGCAGCGCGGCCTCCAAAGCGGGGCCGTGAAGCCATCTCGAAAATTCAGTGATCGATGGCTATACGATTGTTTTTATTGTCAGTGCCGGGGACGGCCTGTTCAGAAACCTTCCTTGCGCGCTCCTTGTATTTCAAATTTCATAGCGCACTTCTTTTGAAGGTGGGTGGCCGAAGAACGCACTGTAGGACCTGCTGAAGTGGGTGCACGACACAAAGCCGCAGGCGATGGACACATCGAAGATCGATGCATTGGAGTTCTGGATCAGGCGCCGCGCTTCGGTAATGCGCAACTGGAAGTAGTATTTCTGCGGGGTGGTGTCGAGCTGGTCCTTGAACAGGCGCTGCACCTGGCGTACGGACAAACCGACAGCCTGGGACAACTGCCCGGGTGACAGCGGCTCCTCGAGGTTGGCCTCCATCAGCTTGATGATTTCGCGCATGGGCCGGCTGACCTTGGGCTGCAGGGGTTTTTGCACGCTGCGGAACTTGCTTTGGTCGTGGTCCAGCGTGTCGAGCACCGCATCGGCCAGCGCGCGGCAGCAGCCAATGTTCAGCCACTGCAGCATCATTTCGAAGGCGCCCGCCGGCGAGGCGGCGGTCAGCCGGTCGCGGTCGAGCACCAGGGCATCGTGGGTGACCAATGCGTGCGGCACCCGCTCGGCCAGGGCAATGCGCTGCTCGGGGTGGATGGCGCAGCGGTAGCCGTCGAGCAGGCCGGCGCTGCCCAGGTACCAGGCGCCGTTCCACAAGCCGCCCAGCACCACCGGGAACCTGGCCAGCCGCTTCAGCAGGGCGGTCAGCCAGCCGGGTACCGTGCGCGCGGCCCGCAAGCCACCGCAGACCACCATGATGTCCAGGTCGCACAGGCGCACATCGGTCAGCGGCGTGTCTGGGCGAATGGGGATGGCCAGGTCGCTCATCACTTCGTTGTGGTTGTGGCTGAAGGTATGCACCCTGATCGAGCCAGGGGCGATCAGGTTGGCGGTGACCAGCACATCCAGCGCCTGGGTGAAACTGGGCAGGGAAAAGTTCTCCAGCAGCAGAAAACCGACCCGCGACGGCTTGGGGCGCGTGATGGGTTGTGCCATGAACCCCAGGTTGCGCTCTTTGAAGGTGTGGCTGAATGTTCTTGTAGTTATTGTCATGTGTCACCCAGATGCCGAGGCCCGAGGTTCGGCTGACTAATAGAGTGAAAGCCATTCCAGGCGGGTGGATCTGGCATACAGGTCGGCGACTAATGTATGGGTGCAGCAAGGATGAAGTCCAACGACATTTTGTGCGGTTTCTTTGATAACCCAGTGTTATTGGTGAGTTCGGCGATTCTTCGCATAACCCAAGGTTATGCGTAAAGTAATTTAAGTGCCGATGTGTTTTTTTACCTGCTGTGTACGATTCAAGTGTCTTGTACGCGGAATGAGGAGAACACACCAGGATGTCACAGCGGCAAGTTGATCCCGATACCCTGTTACTTCGCATGCCTTCGTTACGTGCTGTCAAAGCGTTTGTCGCGGCAGCCAAGTACCAGAGTTTCACCCGGGCCGCAGAGGCGCTGTGTGTATCGCAGGCGGCGATCAGCCGGCAGATTCGTGAATTGGAAACTTACCTGAGCGCCCAGTTGTTCGAGCGCGTGGGCCGTGCGGTTGAACTTACCCCGGCAGGTTCGGTGTTTTTCGAGGCGTCGCAGTTGTCATTCGTCAATATTGCCCAGGCGGCGGAGCGGATACGCCATACACCGCTGGAAAAGCACGTGCTGACGATTTGTTGCTCCCCGGCGTTTTCCGCGTTCTGGTTGTCGCATCACATCAACGAGTTTCGCGCCAACAACCCGGATATCGAGCTCAACCTGATCACCACGCAAAACTTTCTGACGCGGGAGCCGGGTGTGGAGCCGGATGTGATCATCTCCAAGTTCGCCAATGTGGGTGATGCCTACACCATCTACCCGCTGTGCCATGACGTGATTTACCCGGTTTGCACGCCGCAGTACCTCGCGCGTCACCCCGAGATCGGCACGCTGCAAGGCCTGTGCAACAGCGCGCTGCTGGACTTGAGCCCGTACGGCCGGGCTGGTGTGGCCGAGCATGTGGACTGGAGTGTGTGGCTGGCATTCCACAACGTGGACATCGATGAGCGTGGCGCCGACAGCCCACCACTGTTCCATGCCAATGACTACAGCCTGATCATCAACATGGTGCTGGCCCACCAGGGGGTTGCCCTGGGCTGGAACCAGCTGGTGGCCAGCCTGGTCGAGCAGGGCCGGTTGACCAGGCCGGTGCGTGAACAAGTCACGTTGCGCAACAGCCTGCATTACCTGGCCTGCAAGGAAAATACCGATTACGACGCCTGCGGGCGGGTACGCGACTGGGTGCTGTCAAAGTTTACCTGGTGGAAAGTCTGAAACCGTCAATGCATAACAACGCATTATGAATTGTGCTTTGAAAATGTCGTTTGAAGCGGGCAGGGCTGAAGTTTAACTTGCGAGAAAGTTTCAGTTGGCTGGTTACAAGAATAATGGTTCGGTAATTGTCAGCGGTTGTCGTGAACACCGTGTGGCTGGAGGATAATAATGAATAGCAATGAATCCGTCATTGGCCTGATCAAACAGCGCAAACCGCGGCATGTATTGCCCCGGGAACTGTATCTGGACCCGGAAGTGTATCGTCAGGACCTTGAGCAAATCTGGCACAAGGATTGGGTCTTCGCCGGCCATACATTCGAGATTCCCAAGGCCGGCCAGTATTTCACCCTGCAGATCGGCGACTACCCGGTGGCTGTCGTGCGTGGCAAGGACGGCGAAGTGCGCGCGTTCCACAATGCCTGCCGCCACCGCGGTGCCAAGGTGTGCGAACACGCTGCGGGTAAAGTCGCCAAGCTGGTGTGCCCTTACCACAAGTGGACATTCGAGCTGGATGGCAACCTGATCTATGCCGGCAACATGGGCGCGGATTTCGACAAGTCGCAATACAACCTCAAGCCGGTGCATGTGGAGGTCGTCCACACCTACATCTACGTGTGCGTGGCGCAACAGGCGCCGGACTTCAGCAGCTTCCGCGCGGCGGTCAGCCCCTTCATCGCCCCGCACGGCCTGGAAAACTGCAAGGTCGCCTTCGAGTCCAACCTGATCGAGAAGGGCAACTGGAAGCTGGTGTTCGAAAACAACCGCGAGTGCTACCACTGCGACGGCACCCACCCCGAGCTGCTCAACTCGTTCGTCGAGAACCTGTCGGTGGCCGGTGTGGGCGGTGACGATGATCCGGAGCTGGTGGCCCACTGGACCCGCTGTGAAACGGCCGGCATGCCCAGCCGCCTGGTCATGGACCCGCTGGGGCGCTTCCGCATGACCCGCATCCCGCTCTCGGCCGGCGCCGTCAGCTACACCATGGACGGCAAGCCCGCCGTCAACGGGCGGTTGGACAGCAGTGGCGAGGCGGATATCGGTGCCTTGCTGTACTTCAACTATCCCTCTACCTGGAACCATTTCCTTGGCGACCACGCGCTGAGTTTCCGCGTGCTGCCGATTGGCCCGGGGGAAACCTTGGTGACTACCAAGTGGCTGGTGCCGGAGTCGGCGGTGGAAGGGGTCGACTATGACCTCGACCGGTTGACCAAGGTATGGCTGGCGACCAACGACCAGGACCGCCGCTTGGTGGAAGGGACTCATGCGGGCGTTTCTTCGCCCAGCTATGAATCCGGGCCGTTCTCGGAGAATGCCGAGAACGGGGTGTGCCAGTTCGATGACTGGTACTGCGCGACCATGCTCGAGCGGCTGAGTGGGCGTGTGCCGTTGAAATCGGTGGGCTGAACATCCGTGCATGCTCGCGAAGCAGGCGACGCGGTGGATGGCACCGGCTTCGCCGGTGTTCGCGGCTAAAGCCGCTCCCACAGGTACAGCGTGAGCCCGAAAGCCTGCGCCGTACCTGTGGGAGCGGGTTCACCCGCGAAGCAGACTGCGCGGTGGATGGCACCGGCTGCGCCGGTGTTCGCGGCCACGGACGCTCCCACAGGTACAGCGTGATCCCGAAGCCAACGCAGTACCTGTGGGAGCGGGCATGCCCGCGAAGCAGGCGACGCGGTGGATGTGTTCGGTTACTGCGCAGGTTTCGGGTACAAGCTGTACCTGTGGCAGCGGCGCTCATTTACCATGGCGGCTGTTTTTAGCCATTACCAAGGAATCCCTCCATGAGCGCCCCTCAGTTCCGCACCCCCACAGCCGCCGACGCCGAACGCTGCTACGCCATCGAAATCGGTGCCTATGAAGGCGATGAGGCGGCCACGCTGGAGAAGATACGCACCCGCATCGCGCAGTATCCGCAGGGCTTCCTGGTGCTGGATAACGCGGGCGAGATCGTTGGTTTCATCAACAGCGGCTGTGCCCACGAAGTGGTGATGTCCGACGAGGCATTCAAGGAGCTGGTCGGGCATGACCCGGCGGCGCCAAACGTGGTGATCATGTCGGTGGTGGTGGACCCGGCGCACCAGGGCAAAGGCTACGCCAAGCAGTTGATGGTTGAATTCATCGCACGCATGAAAGCGGCGGGCAAGCTGACCATTCACCTGATGTGCAAGGAACAGCATGTGGCGTTGTACCAGAAGCTGGGGTATCAGTACGTGAAACCGTCGCCGTCGGACCACGGCGGCATGGCCTGGCATGAGATGCTCATGGTCCTCTGATTTCGCAAGACACGGCAGCGTTGCCGGCGATGGGCCGCCAAGGCGGCCCCGAATAGCTGCTTATTCGCCGCTGACCAGCTGGCGTGCCAACTGGTTGTGGCGCTCCAGCACCCGTGGCAGGTCGACCGTGGCCAGCTGGCCATCCTTCACCACCACACGGCCATTGATGACACTGGTGTGCACCTGGGTCGGGGTGCAGAACACCAGCGCCGCCAGCGGGTCGTGGTGGCCGCCGGCATAGGCCACGTGGCCGAGGTCGAAGGCGACGAAGTCGGCCACCATGCCTGGGGCCAGGGCGCCGATGTCGTTGCGGTTGAGCACCTTGGCACCGCCGAGCGTTGCAATTTCCAGCGCCTCGCGTGCAGTCATCGCGTCGGGGCCGAAGCCCACCCGTTGCAGCAGCAGGGCCTGGCGCACTTCACCGATCATGCTGGCGCCGTCGTTGGATGCCGAACCGTCGACCCCAAGGCCCACCGGCACCCCGTGGTCGCGCATCTTGCGCACCGGGGCGATGCCCGAGGCCAGGCGCATGTTCGAGCATGGGCAGTGGGCGACACCCGTGCCGGTGCGGGCGAACAGCTCGATGCCATGCTGGTCGAGTTGCACACAGTGGGCGTGCCACACGTCGTGGCCGACCCAGCCGAGGTCTTCGGCATATTCGGCGGGGGTCATGCCGAACTTCTCGCGGCTGTAGGCGATGTCGTTGACGTTCTCGGCCAGGTGGGTGTGCAACGACACCCCGTACTGGCGCGCCAGCACGGCTGCTTCGCGCATCAGGTCGCGGCTGACCGAGAACGGCGAGCAGGGCGCCACCACGATGCGGCGCATCGAGCCGTGGCTGGCGTCGTGATAGTCCTCGATCAGGCGCTGGGATTCCTTGAGGATGTCGGCTTCCTTCTCCACCACCGAATCAGGCGGCAGGCCGCCCTGGCTACGGCCCACGCTCATGCTGCCGCGCGCGGCGTGGAAGCGCATGCCGATCTCGTCGGCGGCACGGATGCTGTCGTCGAGCTTGCAGCCGTTGGGGTAGATGTACAGGTGGTCGCTGGAGGTGGTGCAGCCGGACAGGATCAGTTCGGCCATGGCGGTCTGGGTCGACACCGCGATCATCTCGGGGGTCAGGCGTGCCCAGATCGGGTAGAGGTTGGTCAACCAGTTGAACAGCTCGCCGTCCTGGGCTGCCGGCACCACGCGGGTGAGGCTCTGGTACATGTGGTGGTGGGTGTTGACCAGGCCAGGGATGACCACCTTGCCGGCCATGTCCAGCACCACATCGGCGTGCTGTGGCAGGGTATCGCTGGGGCCGACCTGGCGGATCAGGTTGCCTTCGATGAACATTCCGCCGTTCCTGATCTCGCGGCGTTCGCCGTCCATGGTGACCAGAAGTTCGGCGTTCTTGACCAGTAGCGTTCTTGGAGCATTTGTAGATGACATGGCTTAAGCCTGTCGCAATACGCATCGGCGACTACCGATGTCATAGGCGCATGGCATTGTAAGCAAGGTTTTTGCGGATTGTATACAGGGCTGGTAATCCTATGCCGGCCTCTTCGCGGGCTCGCCCGCTCCCACAGGTACGGCACAGTTCTGGAATTCTGTGCCGTACCTGTGGGAGCGGGCGAGCCCGCGAAGAGGCCAGTACAGGCTACCTCAATGTCAGATCAAACCGCCCCGCGGCTGCTCACCCCATCCACCAACCGCGCAATCCCCAGCGGGTTGGCACTTTTCAGCGCATCCGGCAGCAGCGCATCCGGGTAGTTCTGGAAGCACACTGGGCGCAGGAAGCGGTCGATGGCCAAGGTACCGACCGAAGTGCCTCGGGCATCGGAGGTGGCCGGGTATGGCCCGCCATGCACCATCGCGTCCGATACCTCTACGCCGGTCGGGTAGCCGTTCAGCAGCAGGCGCCCGGCCTTGCGCTCCAGCAGCGGCACCAGCGTGGCAAAGGCACGCAGGTCGTCCGGTTCGGCAATCAGGGTGGCCGTCAGCTGGCCTTGCAGGTGGCGCAGCGCTTCGGCCAGTTGCTGGGCATCGGCCACTTCCACCACCACGGTGGTCGGGCCGAACACTTCTTCCTGCAGCAGCGGGTCGCTGTCCAGCAGCAGGCTCACGTCCGCCTTGAACAGCTGCGGCTGGGCCTGCTTGCCGGCTTGTGGCTGCCCGGCCAGGTGCTGGATGCCAGGGTGCGCCAGCAGGTGCTGCACACCGTTCTGGTAGCTGCGCAGGGTGCCAGCGTTGAGCATGGTCTGCGGCGCCTGGTCGGCCATGCGCGCCACCAGCGTGTGCACGAAGCGTTCGAACTGCGGCGACTTGATGCCCACCACCAGGCCCGGGTTGGTGCAGAACTGCCCGCAACCCAGCACTACCGAGGCGGCCAGTTCGCCGGCTACCTGCTCGCCACGGGCCTGCAGGGCCTGGGGCAGGACAATTACCGGGTTGATGCTGCTCATTTCGGCGAACACCGGGATCGGCTGCGGGCGCGCAGCCGCCATGTCGCACAGGGCGCGGCCGCCACGCAGCGAACCGGTGAAGCCGACCGCCTGGATGGCCGGGTGCTTGACCAGTGCTTCGCCCACGCCGGCGCCATAGATCATGTTGAACACGCCTGCAGGCATGGCGCAGCCGGTCACCGCGCGGTCAATGGCCGCGGCCACGTGGGCAGCGGTTAGCATGTGCCCGCTGTGGGCCTTGAACACCACCGGGCAGCCGGCCGCCAGCGCCGAGGCGGTATCACCGCCGGCGGTGGAGAAGGCCAGCGGGAAGTTGCTGGCACCGAATACAGCCACCGGGCCGACGCCGATGCGGTACTGGCGCAGGTCCGGGCGTGGCAGCGGGGTGCGCTCGGGCAGCGCACGGTCGATGCGCGCACCGAGGAAGTCGCCACGGCGCACCACATCGGCGAACAGGCGCAGTTGGTTGCTGGTGCGGGCGCGTTCACCGCGGATGCGTGCCTCGGGCAGCGCGGTTTCGCGCATCACATGCTGGACGAAGTCATCGCCCAGTGCGTCCAGTTCGTTGGCGATGGCGTCGAGGAAGGCGGCGCGCTGTGTCGGGCTGGTGCTGCGGTAGGCCGGGTAGGCAGCCTCGGCGGCCTGCACGGCGGCTTCGACTTCGCCGCTGGTCGCCTGGTGGAAGGCGTATGGCAGTGGCTCGCCGGTGTGGGCGTCGACGCTGTTCAGCAGCACGTCACCGTTGCCGCTGAGCTGGCCGGCGATGTGGTTCAGGCGATGTTCGATGGACATTTCGTTTCCCGTTGGCAATGACAGTCGTTGGGCTGGGACTGTAGGGGGCGAAATGCGTGCTGAATAATGATTAATGCAGATCAGGTGATAACGTTCTGTTATCGCGTGGCCTGCTATTGAGGAACGATGTTCGAGCGTGTGCCATTTTCTGTGGGAGCGGGCGCGCCCGCGAAGCGCCCGACACGGTGTATGGCACCGGCTTTGCCGGTGTTCGCGGGCACGCCCGCTCCCACAACGACCGCGCAGGCTTCCAGGTCTGGGCAAGGCGGTTGTGGGGGCGCTGTTTGTGTCACTCGGCCATCTGCAACTCCGGCAGCTTTACCCGGAACGCCCGGGTAAGCCCCAGCAGCACTACCAGGCCCATGCCCATCCAGCACAAACCGATGGTGAACGACAGGCTGGTCAGGCTGCTCCACAGCCACAGCGTGCTGAGGAAGCCCAGGCCGGGAATGGCGCCATACAGCAGGTAGTTGCGACCACCCCGCAGCTTGAGGTCGATCAGGTAGTGCTTGACCACGGCCAGGTTCACCGCCGAGAAGGCGAACAGCGCGCCAAAGCTGATCATGTTGGCCACCGTGTCGAGGGTGATTACCAAGGCAATCAGCGACAGCACGCTGACCAGCAGGATGGCCGTGGCCGGTACGCGCTTTTTCGTCACCAGCTGGCCGAACGCACGGGGCAACGCACCGTCGCGGCCCATGGCGAACAGCACCCGCGACACGCTGGCCTGGGACACCATGGCCGAGGCGAAGCAGCCGGCCACGTAAGTGGCGGTGAAGGCGGTCACCAACAGCTCGCCGCCGACCCGGCGCATCACGTCCACCGACGCCGAGTCCGGGTCGGCGAAGCTGCCCCAGTCAGGGAACACCATCTGTGCGCAGTACGACACCACCAGGAACAACATGCCGCCGATCAGCGACACGGCGAGGATCGCCACGGGAATGCGGTAGGTGGGGTTGCTGGTTTCCTCGGCCATGGTCGAGACCGCATCGAAGCCCAGGAACGACAGGCACAGCACGGCGGCGCCGGTCATGATCAACGGCACGCTGAAGCCTTCGTGGTGGAACGGCGCCAGCAGCGACACCGGCTGCGCCTGCCCGCTGAGGTTGTGGATGGACAGGGCGACGAACACGACGATGAACACCAGTTGCACCACCACCAGGATCCAGTTCACCCGGGTGATCGACTCGATGCCGATCAGGTTGAGGAAGGTGACCAGGGCAATGGAGCCCGCCACCCACACCCAGGCGTGGATGGCCGGGAAGTACTCCGACATGTAGATGCCGATCAGCAGGTAGCTGAGCAGCGGCAGGAAGATGTAGTCGAGCAGCAAGGTCCAGCCGGCGATGAAACCGATGTGGCTGCCGAAGGCCTTGCGGGTGTAGGTGTAGACCGAGCCGGAGTAGGGGTGGGCCTGGACCATGCGGCCGTAGCTGTAGGCGGTCAGCAGCATGGCGGCGAGGGTCAGCAGGTAGGCGGTGGGCAGGTGCCCCTTGGTCATCTGGGTGACCAGCCCGTAGGTGGTGAACACTGCCAGGGGGACCATATAGGCCAGGCCGAACAGCACCAGGGCGGGCAGCCCCATGGACTTGCGGAAACGGCCGTTGCTGGCGGTGGGTTGCGACGGGCTATGTGCAGGGCTATGGGCTGTACTTGTTGTTGTATGCATTGCTAACTCCTGGAAAGGGATGCAGGACGCCGCGGTATGCGAGCGGGCTCGATACCGGTGGGTGTTGTGCAAGGAGGTCGAGCGGGTGGCTCGCAGCGCTGGGGCGGGTTGATGCTCCCACACCCCGCCGGTACCCGGAATCACCCTTTGGGGTGAGCCGGCAGGGGGCTTTGCCTGCTCACCCCAAAGGGTGATTTCGGTGTTTGCAGTGCCATGGGAGTATCTGGCCAACGACGCACCGCACTGGCGGCGGTGCCTTTACTTGAGACGGCAGGCCCACAGTGACTGATCAATTGCTTTCGCAACAGTGGTTCGAGCACCTGGCCAAGGTCACCGAGGCGATCGGCCGCCCCGGCTTTGCCGCCACCCTGTTTGCTGCGCTTGGCGTGATTCGGCCGATCCAGGCGACCACGGTGTACCTGTACCCGCACGACGGCATGCCCTGCGCGCTGTTCGAGCAGGACGACAAGGCGCCCTGGCAGCCCGAGGGCAATGTCAGCCGCTACCTGTCCGGCTTCTATCTGCTCGACCCGTTCTACGGGGCCTGTGTGGAGCAGGTCGAGTCCGGTTGCTACGGCCTGTTCGAAGTGGCGCCCGACCACTTCGAGGTCAGCGAGTACTACCAGTCGTTCTACCGGCACTCGCACCTGGAGGATGAGCTCAACTACATCCTGCAGGTCGCGCCCGGGCAGAGCCTGGCGGTATCGCTGGCGTTCACCGACAAGCTCGATGGGCAAACCCGTGCGCTGTTCGCGCGTATCACGCCCTGGGTACTGGCGGTGCTCGGCAAGCACTTCGCCGGGCTGGACAGCCGCACCGGGCGCTTCGAGAACATCCTCGAGCAGCGCATCCACGCGGCGTTGAACAACTTCGGCAGCTCGCTGCTGACCGAGCGTGAGTGCCGTATCGCCCAGCTGATCCTGCGTGGCCACTCGACCAAGTCGCTGGCCGAGCGCCTGGGGGTGTCGGAGGACACCATCAAGTCACACCGCAAGAACGTCTACGCCAAGCTCGACATCGGTACCCAGTCCGAGCTGTTCTCCCTGTTCATCGACGCGCTGGCCAATGCCCAGGGCGTGCTGGGCAAGGACCCGCTGGAAAGCTACATGGGCAAGCTGCGCTGAGCGCAAGCCACCCTGCAACCCCACCGCAAAGGAAAACCAACAATGAATGCGCCTTTCGCCCCGCAACGCCAGACCCGTGACTACCAGGCAGCCGATGCCGCGCACCACATCCATGCCTTCCTCGACCAGAAGGCGCTGAACGCCGAAGGGCCGCGAGTGATCGTCGGTGGCGAACGCCTGCACCTGTGGGACAGCGAGGGCAAGCGCTACCTGGACGGCATGTCCGGCCTGTGGTGCACCCAGCTCGGCTACGGCCGCCGCGACCTGACCGCCGCCGCAGCCACGCAGATGGACCAGCTGGCCTACTACAACATGTTCTTCCACACCACCCACCCGGCGGTGATCGAACTGTCCGAGCTGCTGTTCAGCCTGTTGCCGGGGCACTACAGCCACGCGATCTACACCAACTCCGGCTCCGAGGCCAACGAGGTGCTGATCCGTACCGTGCGCCGCTACTGGCAGGTGGTTGGCCAGCCGAACAAGAAGATCATGATCGGCCGCTGGAACGGTTACCACGGCTCGACCCTGGCCGCCACGGCGCTGGGTGGCATGAAGTTCATGCACGAAATGGGCGGGTTGATCCCGGATGTGGCGCACATCGACGAACCGTACTGGTACGCCGAGGGCGGCGAGCTGACCCCGGCCGAGTTCGGTCGCCGCTGCGCCCTGCAGCTGGAGGAGAAGATCCTCGAACTGGGTGCCGAGAACGTCGCCGGCTTTATCGCCGAGCCGTTCCAGGGCGCGGGCGGCATGATCTTCCCGCCGGAAAGCTACTGGCCCGAGATCCAGCGCATCTGCCGCCAGTACGACGTGCTGCTGTGCGCCGATGAAGTGATCGGCGGCTTTGGCCGCACTGGCGAATGGTTCGCCCACGAGTACTTCGGCTTCGAGCCCGACACCCTGTCGATCGCCAAGGGCCTGACCAGCGGCTACGTGCCCATGGGCGGCCTGGTGCTGAGCAAGCGCATTGCCGAGGCGCTGGTGGAGCGGGGCGGGGTGTTCGCCCACGGCCTGACCTATTCCGGCCACCCGGTGGCGGCGGCGGTGGCCATCGCCAACCTGAAGGCGCTGCGTGACGAAGGCATCGTGCGCCAGGTGAAGGACGACACCGGGCCGTACCTGCAGCGCATCCTGCGCGAGGTGTTTGCCGACCACCCGTTGATCGGCCAGGTGCAGGGCGCCGGGTTGGTGGCGGCGCTGCAGTTCGCCGAGCACAAGCCGACGCGCAAGCGCTTCGCCAACGAGAATGACCTCGCCTGGCAGTGCCGCACCTTCGGTTTCGAGGAAGGGGTGATCATTCGCTCCACCCTGGGCCGAATGATCATGGCGCCGGCGCTGATCGCCAACCACAGCGAGCTGGATGAGCTGGTGGAGAAGACCCGCATTGCCGTGGACCGCACGGCGCGCCTGGTCGGCAAGCTCTAGACCGCTGATCCCTGTGGGAGCGGGCAAGCCCGCGAACACCGGCGAAGCCGGTGCCATCCACCGTGTCGCCTGATTCGCGGGCACGCCCGCTCCCACAGGAACCGCGTAGCCCCTAGGAAAATTGCTCCAACAGCTACCAGGAGTACAAATGTACACCCTCGAATTCTGGCAACAACGTGCCTCGGACCTCTACCTCCCGGCCAATGCACTGATCGACGGCAAGCCCGTCAACGCACAGGACGGCGCCACCTTCGCCGCCATCAACCCCGCCACCAATAAGGTGCTGGCCCAGGTCACCGCCTGCGGCCAGGCCGAGGTCGACCTGGCCGTCGCCAGCGCCCGCAGGGCTTTCGAACAAGGCCCATGGCCGCGCATGGCCCCGGGCGAGCGCAAGAAAGTGCTGCTGCGCCTGGCCGAGCTGATCATGGCCCATCGCGAAGAACTGGCCCTGCTCGACTCGCTGAACATGGGCAAGCCGGTCATGGACGCCTACAACATCGATGTGCCGGGCTCGGCGCAGGTGTTCGCCTGGTACGGCGAGGCGCTGGACAAGCTGTACGACCAGGTGGCACCCACCGCGCCCAACGCGCTGGCCACCATCACCCGCGAAGCCCTCGGCGTGGTCGCCGCCGTGGTGCCGTGGAACTTCCCGCTCGACATGGCCGCCTGGAAGCTCGCCCCGGCGTTGGCTGCCGGTAACAGCGTGGTGCTCAAGCCCGCCGAGCAATCACCGTTCTCGGCCCTGCGCCTGGCCCAGCTGGCGCTGCAGGCCGGTGTGCCGGAAGGCGTGCTGAACGTGGTGCCGGGCCTGGGCGAGCAGGCCGGGCAGGCGCTGGGCCTGCACCCGGATGTGGATTGCCTGGTGTTTACCGGCTCCACCCAGGTGGGCAAGTACTTCATGCAGTACTCGGCACAGTCCAACCTCAAGCAGGTATGGCTGGAGTGCGGCGGCAAGAGCCCCAACCTGGTGTTCGAAAACTGCCAGGACCTGGACCTGGCTGCGGAAAAGGCGGCATTCGGTATCTTCTTCAACCAGGGCGAGGTGTGCTCGGCCAACTCGCGGCTGTACGTGCAGCGCTCCATCCATGACGAGTTCATCGAGCGCCTGCAGGCCAAGGCCCGCCAGTGGCTGCCTGGCAACCCGCTGGACCCGGCGAGCCGTGCCGGCGCCATTGTGGATGCCGGGCAGACTGGCCGGATCGAAGCCGCCATCGCCCGCGCCGGGCAGGACGGGGCGCGGTTGGTGTGTGGTGGCCGGCGCCTGACCATCGACGGCTCGGACAATTACATCGAGCCGACCATTTTTGCCGGTGTCGATGGCCGTATGAGCCTGGCGCGGGAAGAGGTATTCGGGCCGGTGCTGGCGGTCAGTGCCTTCGACAGTGAAGAGCAGGCCGTGCGCCTGGCCAACGACAGCATCTATGGGCTGGCGGCGTCGGTGTGGAGCGATGACTTCAACCAGGTGCACCGCGTGGCGCGGGCGTTGAAGGCCGGCACCGTGTCGGTGAACACGGTCGATGCGCTGGACGTGACGGTGCCGTTCGGCGGCGGCAGGCAGTCCGGGTTTGGCCGCGACCTGTCGCTGCATTCGTTCGACAAGTATTCGCAGCTCAAGACCACCTGGTACCAGTTGCGCGCCTGATACATCCGGTCTTGCACCGCGTCGCCTGTTTCGCGGGCTCGCCCGCTCCCACAGGTACTGCACTGGCTCCGGTGCTGCGCGGTCCCTGTGGGAGCGGGCAAGCCCGCGAAGCAGGCGACGCGGTATCCGGATCATTCATGGCGTTCCGTTAATTTTCCTTGCCAACCCGGCAGAAAGCTCGGCTCCGCTCTACACTGCTGCCAAGATGGGGCTGGGCTATGTGCCACCACGCCCCCGTCTCGCTGCCTGCGAATGGCTTCGGCCTGCATGATCGTCCTGGCTGCCCCGTCAAACCGCCATACATGGAGTACCTGAGATGGGCTGCGTGTCGAATGGTCGTGCTGCTGGCAACGCCGGACGTGGCATTTCACTGCAGTGGCTGGTAGCACTCGCCATCGTGCTGGGCATGTTGCTGCTCGGCGCCGCCCTGGCCTGGCAGGGCTATCACGGCATTCGCCAGACCTTGGTGGCCGCAGCAGGTGATTCTGCCCAGCAAATAGGCAAGACCATCGACGAGCGCGCCCGTCGCCTGATAGACCCGGTGCACAGCAGTATCCGCCTGCTCGCCCACAACCCGGCCGCGCAAACCCCGGCGCAGCGCCTGGAACGCTTGCCGCAACTGGTCGAGACGTTGGACGCCAACCGCATGCTCAGTGCTGCCTACATGGGTTACCCCAGTGGTGAGTTCCTGCTGGTGCGCCGCTTGCGCGACCCGCAGTTGCTGCAGCGTTTCGCCGCGCCGCCGGGCACCGTGTTCCTGGTGCAGAGCGTCAGCCGTGAGGGCGGGGCGGTGCAGGGTGAATGGCGCTTCTACGACCACGCGCTGAACCTGCTGCAGGCCCAGGCCAAGCCCGAATACCGCTACGACCCGCGCACGCGCCCGTGGTTTGTCGAAGCCAGCGCCCAACCCACCACGGTGCTGACCCACCCCTATGTGTTCTTCACCACCCGCGAGATCGGCCTGACCATGGCCCAGCGCAGCGTCGACGGCGGGGCGGTGATCGGCATGGACGTTTCGGTCGACGACCTGGCCAGCGAGACCCAGGGCCTGCGCATGACCCCCGGCACCGAGATCGTCGTGGTCGACGACCAGGGCAGCGTGGTGGCCTACCCGGACCTGCAGCGGGTAATCGTGCACGAAGGGCAGGCCGTGCGCTTGTCGCGCATCGGCGAACTGGGCATCCCCAGCCTGGAGCACCTTTACGCCGACCTGCCGCAAGGCACCCGCCCGCAGCCTTATCAGGTGGACGGCCAGACCTGGTATGGCATGCGCGTGCAACTGACCAACCTGGCCGGGCAGGACCTGCAGGTGCTGATTGCCGTGCCAGGCCATGAGTTGCTGGCCGGTGCGCGCAAGGTACTGCTCGAACAGTTGCTCTGGACCGCCGCCCTGATAACCGTGCTGCTGGTGCTCGGTGGTGTGCTCGGCCGGCGTATCGGCCGTCCGTTGCGGCTGCTGACTGAACAGGTACAGGGCCTGGCCGGGTTTGATTTCAACCGCGAAGTCGGGGTGCGCTCGCGGGTGTCCGAGGTACGTGAGCTGAGCCGCGTGCTCAGCCGCATGTCCGGCACCATCCGCAGCTTCCAGGCGATTACCCTCACGCTCAGCCGCGAGCGCGACCTGGAGCGCATGCTCGACGGTGTGTTGACCCATCTGGTGGAAGCCGCCGGGGTCAATGCCGGCGTGGTGTACCTGTTCGATGCCGAGCACGCCTTGCTGCGCCTGGCCGCCGCCTGCCGTGGCGAGCAGTACCCTGGCGAGCTGGCCGTGGATGAGGCTGCCCAGCAGCACCTCGCCACGGCGGTGACCCAGGCCCTCGGCCTGCATGAGGGCAGCATGGCTTTGGTGTTGAATGACCGTAGCCAGGCGTTGCTGGGCATCCTGGTCCTGCAACTGGGCGATGGGCCTGTACACGAGCAGACAGGCCAGCCGTTCCGCAGCTTTGTTGCCGAACTGTCCGGGGTGGTGGCGGTGGCCATCGAGACGCGCCAGCTGGTCGAAGCCCAGCAACGCCTGCTGGATGCCATGATCAAGCTGCTGGCCGATGCCATCGATGCCAAGAGCCCCTATACCGGCGGCCATTGCGAGCGGGTGCCACAACTGGCGCAGATGCTGCTGGACCAGGCGGTGGCGGCCGAAACCGGCCCGTACGCCAGCTTCAGCATGACCGCGGCTGAACGCTACGAATTCCACGTGGCGGCCTGGCTGCACGACTGCGGCAAGGTCACCAGCCCCGAGTATGTGGTGGACAAGGCGACCAAGCTGGAAACCTTGTACAACCGTATCCACGAGGTACGCATGCGTTTCGAGGTGCTCTGGCGGGATGCCGAGCTGGCCTATTGGCAAGGCCTGGCCAGCGGTGGCGACCAGCAGGCGCTGCAAGCCACCCTGGCGCGCAGCCAGGCCCAGCTGCAGGACGACTTCGCCTTCGTCGCCCAGGCCAACATCGGCGGCGAGTTCATGCAGGACGCCGACATCGAACGCCTGCAGCAGATTGGCCAGCACCGCTGGCAGCGCCATTTCGACAACCGCCTGGGCATCTCCCGTGATGAGGTGGAGCGCTTTGCCGACGTGCCTGCGGCTGCGCTACCGGTTTACGAACCACTGCTGGCCGACCGCCCTGAGCATTGCGTGCCCTGGGGCCCCCGCAAGCCACCGGTGGTCAAGGGCGACCCGCGCAACCGCTGGGGCTTCGACATGCGCTTGCCGGCCTACGCCAGCAATTATGGCGAGCTGTACAACCTGGCGATCCGCCGCGGCACGCTGAATGATGAGGAACGCTTCAAGATCAACGAACACATCGTGCAGACCATCATCATGCTCAGTTCCTTGCCGTTCCCCCGCCAGCTCAAGCGGGTGCCGGACATCGCCGGCAACCACCACGAGAAAATGGACGGTAGCGGCTACCCGCGCCGGCTGGGCGAGCAGGACCTGGGTATTGCCGAGCGGGTGATGGCGATTGCCGACATCTTCGAGGCGCTGACCGCGGCCGACCGGCCCTACAAGGCGCCGAAGACCTTGTCCGAGTCGGTGAAGATCCTGGTGGGCATGGCCCGCGGCGGGCACATCGACGGCCAGCTGCTGGAGCTGTTCCTCAGCAGCGGGGTGTACCGCCAGTATGCCGAGCGGTTCCTGCGCACCGAGCAGATCGACGAGGTGGATGTGGCGTACTGGCTGGGGCAGATGCGTTGTCCAGCCTGAACGAAAAATCAGATTTAGCCCCTTCCTTCCCCATTCCTTCGAAGACACCTTGATCCAGGTGCAGATGCCCAATGGGCGAAGCACTTTGCACCAGGGCAGAAGTAATGTGTTGCCTGCTCTGGCCTCTTCGCGGGCACGCCCGCTCCCACAGGATCTTCACCGTACTCAAGAGTTGCACAGTACCTGTGGGAGCGGGCGTGCCCGCGAAAGGGCCAGTGCAAGCAGTCGAGAGATTTCAGGGGCGGTTTCCTGTAGGAGCGGCCTTGTGTCGCGAAAGGGGTGCGAAGCGCCCCCAACGATCTGTGCATCACCGCAAAAACGCCGGGGCCGCTTTGCGGCCCTTTCGCGACACAAGGCCGCTCCTACAGGAATCGCGCCGTCCATGAGGAACAGGGCATGGCCATCAGTGATCGCTCACCTCATTCATACTCCTGCGCCCCGGCAATATGCCGCCCGGCCACATAGCCAAAGGTCAGCGCCGGGCCTAGGTTGATGCCACCCGACGGATACCAGCCGCCAAACACGCTGGCCATGTCGGTACCCGCCGCATAAAGGCCAGCAATCGGCTGCCCAGCCTCATCCAGCACCCGGGCATTGCCGTCGGTGCGCAGCCCGGCAAAGGTGCCAAAGCAGCCGGGCTGCACCTTCACCGCATAGAACGGCCCATGCTCGATGGGCGCCACGCAAGGGTTTGGCCCCTTGTGCTGCGGGTCACCCTGCTTGCGGTTGAACGGTGTGGAACCACGGCCGAACGCTGGGTCCTGGCCGTTGCGGGCATGGTTGTTGAAATCGCTGACCGTGGCGCGCAGCCCTACCGGGTCGATGCCGCATGCCTGGGCCAACTGTTCGAGGGTGGCAGCCCGCTTGAGATAGCCGCTGCGTACGTGCGGCCACACCGGTAGCGGCGCCGGGCGGGCGTGGCCCAGGCCGTAGCGGCGCAGGAAGCGGTGGTCACAGATCAGCCACGAACACACCTCTTCGCCCTGCGGCACCGCCGCGACCATCGCTGACACATAGTCGTAATAGCCATGCGCTTCGTTGACGAAACGCTTGCCGTCGGCCAGCACGCCGATGATGCCCGGTTTGCCGCGTTCGATGATGTGCGGGAAGTGGCCGACACTGCCGTCGCGGTGCGGCACTCGCGAAACCGGCGCCCAGGCGACCGGCGACTTCAGGTCGGTGGCGACCACACCGCCGGCCGATTCGCCCAGGCGCAGGCCGTCGCCCGAACAACCCTTTGGGGGCAGGGCCAGGTTGTCGTGGCCGCTGGCATCGCGCGGGAACAGTTGCCGGCGGCGGGCGTTGTCGTTGGGGAAACCACCCGCCGCGAGCACCACGGCCTTGGCACGGATCAGTTGCTCGCCCTGCGGTGTAGCCACCAGCGCCCCCCGCACCTGGCCATCCTCGACCAGCAGGCGTTTGGCCGGTGCCGACTCCTGCAGGCGCACGCCCAGGTCCTGCGCCGACCTGGCCAGGCGGGCCACCAGCGCCACGCCGTTGACCAGGTGCATCGCCCGGCCATACCGGGCCAGGTGGTACAGGTGGCGGCCAAAGCGTTTGCACACGTGCAGCAAGGCCTTGGGCGAGCGGGTCATGTTGAGGAACGCGGCAAGGTCGGCACCCGCCATTATCGGCATGCCCATGAACGAGGTTTCGCGCATGGTCTTGCGCAGGCGTGGCAGCAGCGCACCCACCTCGCGGGCGTCATAGGGCGCGGCAATCACCTGGTGCCCGCCCTGGGCCGCGCCCGGTGTGTCGCCATGCATGTCGGGGATGCCGTTGCCGTCGGCAAACTGCAGCGCCGTGTGCTTTTCGAAAAACGCCACCATGTGCGGGCAGGCTTCGAGGAAGGCGTCGACGCGTTCGGCGTTGTAATACGCCCCCAGTTCATTGCGCAGGTAGGTACGCGGCTGCTCGATGTCTTCCTCGATACCGGCCCGGCGTGCCAGCGGGTTGCGCGGGACCCAGGCCCAGCCGCCGGACCAGGCGGTGGCGCCGCCGAACACTGGCTCCTTTTCCACCACGATCACCTTCTGCCCATGCCACGCAGCCGTCACGGCCGCAGCCAGCCCGGCGGCACCAGAACCTATGACCAGTACATCGCATTCGGTTTCGTAGGGAGCGGAAGGCATTGCGGGACTCCTGTATTGTTATTGGAACAAGGTTCCACATTCTTATTGGCAGCGAATCGGCCCGCAAGGGTGTGGCGGCCCTGCCGGGCAAGTAATGGGCGATAACCGGACAGTTCGTGCCGCCCTGGCTGCGGCGGCTATCGGCGATATGGAATCATCTTCTAGAATTCGCAAAAATTTCAGGGACCTGTGTCATGGCTGGTAGTCAGATCGAACGCGCCTTCAGTCTTGTAGAAAGCCTTACCGGTGAGCCGCAAGGGCTGCCGTTGCAAACCCTGGCCGAGCGCCTGGACATCCCCAAGAGCGCCACCCATCGCATGCTCACCGAGCTGGTGCGGCTGGGCTATGTGCGGCAGAACCGGGACAACAGCCGCTACCAGCTGTCGGCCAAGCTGGTGGCGCTGGGCTTCCGTTACCTGGCCAGCAGCGGTGCCGACATCATTCAGCCGATTCTTGACCGCCTGGCCCAGGACAGCGGCGAACTGGTGCGCCTTGGCGTGATCGACGGTGCCCGCCAGACCTGGATCGCCAAGTCCCAGGGCGCCCGCTCCGGGCTGCGCTACGACCCGGACATGGGCCGCGACGCACCGCTGTTCTATACCGCGTCCGGGCATGCCTGGCTGGCCAGCCTGGACGATGAGCAGGCGCTGCAGATGGTATTGCGCCAGGGCATTGCCGACCCGGCGCAGTTCGGCCCGAATGCGCCGCGCTCCACCGACGAGTTGCTCAGCTACCTGCGCCGCGCTCGCGAGCGCGGTTATGCCTGGGTCGAGGAAACCTCGGCCATTGGCACCTCGGCCCTGGCTGCGGTGGTGCGCCGCCCGCAAAGTGACGAGGTGATCGGTGTGCTCAGCATCGCCGGGCCCAGTGCGCGCCTGGCGCAAAGCCGCCTGGCAGAACTGGCACCGCTGTTGCTGGCGGCGGCAGAGGAACTGTCGGCGGCCAGCCGGGCCAGTGAGTTGTTCGCCTGAAGGTGCATTTCCGGTCGATTACCGCACACTCTGTTCTGCGGCTTCTTCTGAAAAGCTGAACCTGGTTCTAAATTGTTCAATGTAGATTGTGGAATCAGATTCCGGAATCTGCATTACAACAATGACAAGAGGACAGGCTGTTGAACGCACCCCTTCGTATTGCCTTGATCGGCGCCGGCAGCATGGGCCGCCAGCATTACCAGCATTTGCTAAATGTGCCGCAGGCCCAGCTGTGCGCTGTGGCCGACCCGGGCCCGCAGGCCGAGGCCTTTGCTGCCGAATGCGGCGTGCCCTGTTTTGCCGACCACCGCCAGATGCTGGAGCACGCGCGCCCCGAGGCAGTGATCGTCGCCAACCCGAACAACCTGCATGTCGCCACCGCCCTGGACTGCGTCGAGGCCGGTGTACCGGTGCTGGTCGAAAAACCGGTGGGCGTGCACCTGGATGAAGTCCGCGCGCTGGTGGAAGCCTCGCGCCGCCACAATGTGCCTGTGCTGGTCGGCCATCACCGCCGGCACAACCCGCTGATCGCCAAGGCTCACCAGGTGATTGCCGACGGCAAGCTGGGCCGGCTGATCAACGTCACCGCACTGTGGCAATTGCAAAAGCCCGACAGCTATTTCGAAACCCCCTGGCGCCGCGAGCCGGGCGCTGGCTTCTTGCTGACCAACCTGATCCATGACCTCGACCTGCTGCGCCACCTGTGCGGCGAGGTGGTACAGGTGCAGGCATTCACCCGCAACGATGTGCGCGGTTTTGCCAACGAAGACAGCGCCGCGGTGCTACTGCAGTTCGCCAATGGGGCATTGGGCAGCCTGACTGGCTCCGACGCGGTGGCCGCGCCATGGAGCTGGGAACTGGACTCCGGCGAAAGCCCGGTCTACCCGCGCCAGGATGGCCAGCCGTGCTACCTGCTGGCCGGCACCCAGGGGGCGCTGAGCATTCCGCAACTCAAGCGCTGGCACTACGCCGAGGTCGGGTCGGGCTGGCACACGCCGTTGTTGCAGAGCGAGGAAAGCATCCCCGCAGGCGAGGCATTGACCTTGCAGTTGCAACACTTCGTGCGGGTTGCCCGGGGTGAGCAGGCGCCGCTGATCGATGCCGCCGACGGTGGCCGTACCCTGGCGCTGATCGAGGCGATCCGCCAGGCCGCGGAAACTGGCCGGGCCTGTGCGCCCGAGCACATTGATTGACTTGTCTGGTGACGATAATGACTGAACGAATTTTCTCCCTGGCGGCCCTGACGGTACTCGAGCTGTCCCCGCCGGACATGGTCGAGGCAGCAGCCCGCGCCGGTTACAGCCACGTTGGCCTGCGCCTGGTGCCCGCCACCGAGCAGGAACAGCATTTCCCGCTGGTGGCCGATGCCGACCTGCGCCGGCAGACCCAGGCGCGCCTGCGCGACACGGGCATCAAGGTGGTCGACCTGGAGATCCTGAGGCTGAAGCCGGAAACCTGTGTAGCCGATTTCGAGCCGATCCTGGCGGTGGGCGCCGAGCTGGGCGGCACGGAGCTGCTGGTGGCTGGCAACGACCCGGATGAAGCGCGGCTGACCGAGCGCTTTGCTGCGTTGTGTGACCTGGCGGCGGGGTATGGCATTCATCCGCATCTGGAGTTCATGCCTTGGACTGATGTGCGTGACCTGCGCCAGGCCATGCGGGTGGTGGCCAATGCTGACCGCGCCAATGGCTGTGTGCTGGTGGATGCCTTCCACTTCAACCGCTCCGGCTCTTCGCTGGACGATCTGGCACAACTGGCGCCGCAGCGCATGCGTTATGCCCAGCTGTGCGACGTTGCCGGCCCGGTGCCGGCCGACATGGACGAGATCCTGCGCCAGGCACGCAACGAGCGGCGCTTCCCGGGCGAGGGCGATGCCGATCTGGTCGGCCTGCTGCGCGGCTTGCCGCCAAGTGTGCCGTTGAGCCTGGAGATCCCCACGCGGCAGTTGCTGGAACAGGGCATAAGCGGCGAACAGCGTGCGCGCATGGCGCTGGAGAAGGCCATGGCAGTGCTGGCCAGAGTCTGATTGATAGAACGCGGCGCATGGCACGCCCTAATGCCGGTCAGTCAAGCAAATTGGGGCCGCTTTGCGGCCCTTCGCGGGCTTGCCCGCTCCCACAGGTTTAGCGCGGGACTTAGAAAATGCGCGGTTCCTGTGGGAGCGGGCAAGCCCGCGAAGGGCTGCAAAGCAGCCCCAATCAAGCCATCACACGTTTTGCTGACTGGCCAAAAAAAGGGCCCGCAAGGGCCCCGTAGAGGTAAGTGGCTAGCGCGTTCAGGCGCTCTCGATCTTGCGGGGCGCCATGAAGTACATCCACACCAGCGCCAGGAAGTACATCGCCGGGATCATGGTGAACAACACGGCATAGTTGTTATTGGTAGCGGTCAGCACGCTACCGACGATCTGCGTCATGAACATCCCACCAATCGCAGCGCACATGCTGCCGAAACCGAACACCGTGCTCACCAGGTGCTTGGGCGTGTAGTCCATCACCAGGCTCCAGATATTCGCCGTCCACGCCTGGTGTGCACCCACCGCCAGCGAGATGGCCGCCACCGCGACCCACAGGCCACTGGCGTTGGCGGCAAAGGTGACGCTGACCATGGTGCAGGCGAAGATCAGCATCGACACCAGCCGCGCCGTGGTAGCGCGCACGCCACGGCCGATCAGCCAGGAAGACAGGATGCCGCCGCCGATGCTGCCGAAGTCTGCCGTCAGCCAGATGATGATCAGCGGGATACCCATCTGGGTCACGTTGATGCCCAGGCTGTATTGCTGGTTGAGGAACGGTGGCAGCCAGTACAGGTAGAACCAGAACACCGGTGCGGTAATCGCGTAGGCCACCGCGAACGCCCAGGTGCCACGCAGGCGCAGGATGCGGCTGAACGGCACGCGGGTCGGCTCGGGCTCGTCATCCTGCTGGATGTACTCCACCTCGCTCTGGCGCACGCGCGGGTGATCTTCAGGGTTGTAGTACTTCAGCACCCACAGCACCACCCACACCAGGCCCAGGCTGCCCATGGCGATGAACGCGGCCTGCCAGCCCCACACGGCCAGAATCAGCGGCAGCAGGGCCGGCGTGACCATGGCGCCGACGTTGGTGCCGGCGTTGAACAGGCCGGTGGCGATGGCCCGTTCGCCAGCCGGGAACCACAGGCGCACGGTCTTCACGCAGGCCGGGTAGTTGGCGGCCTCGGTCAGGCCGAGGATGAAGCGGCAGACCATGAAGCCAGCGGCCGAGGTGGCCAGGCCGTGAGCGCCGGTGGCCAGGCTCCACAGCAGCACGGCGAAGAAGAACGCGCGTTTTACCCCGACCTTGTCGATCAGCCGGCCTTGCAGCAGGAAGCCGACCGCATAGCCGACCTGGAACCAGAAGTTGATGTTGGCGTAGTCCATGGCCGTCCAGCTCATTTCCTTGGCCAGGACGGGCTGCATGATGCCGAGCGCGGCACGGTCGATGTAGTTCAGGGTGGTGGCGAAGAACACCAGGGCGAGCATGCCCCAACGGGTCTTGCCGACGCCGAAGGCGCCGCGAAGCTTGTCGCCGATCGAACCCTGGGGCATCCGGGGGGCGGCGGGGGTGATCTTGGAGTGGTTCATAAACTGCTCGATTCTTGAAATTGTATTCAGCTGCGGTGCTACGAGTACGTGACCGGTTCCCAGGCAGGGGGGCACGCAAGGCCGGTGCATGGTGAGCAGTGAAGGCGGCAGCGTCAATTGAAGGGAAGGGCTAGTGTTCGGTTACCGAACGGTTGCGTTGGGCCTGCGGGCAAGGCAAGGGGCAACGTGATTTCAGGTGGTCAAGGTACTCAATGCTCTACCAGCCAGATAACCGAATGTCATCCCCGGCCCCAAGGTAATACCACCACTCGGGTAATAACCGCCCATCACACTGTTCATATCGTTGCCCACCGCATACAACCCGGGGATCGGCCGCGCCTCGCGGTCCAGCACCCGGGCCGAGGCATCCGTGCCCAGGCCGGCGAAGGTACCCAGGCTGCCCGGCAACAGTTTCACTGCGTGGTACGGCCCGTGCAGCAGTGGCCGCAGCGATGGATTGGGGGCTTGCAACGGCTCGCCCTGCGCCCGGTTGTAGGCCGATGCACCGCGCCGGAAAAGCGGATCTTCACCCTGGGCTGCATGGCGGTTGAAGTCGTGCACCGTGCGCTGCAACTGCGCGGCGTCGATCCCGCAGCGCTGTGCCAGTTGCGCCAGCGTGCGACCGCTGTGCAGGTAACCGCAGCGTTGATAGTGGCGGGTGGGGAAAGGGAAGGGCTTGGCCCAGCCGATGCCATAGCGCCGTTGCGCGGCATGGTCGCAGATCAACCAGGCTTCCGGCGCTTCACCCTGCGGCGTGGCGGCGAACAGCGCGTTCATGAAGTCGTGGTAGCAATCGGCCTCGTTGACGAAGCGCCGGCCATCGCGGCGCGCGGCGATGAAACCGGGCTTGGCGCGATCGATCAAGTGCGGGAAATGGCCGAAACTGCCATCGCTGCGCGGCACCCGCGACACAGGTGCCCAGGCCCCCGCATGGGTCGCAGTCGTCTGGACCAGGCCACCGGCCTGTTCGCCCAGGCGCAGGCCGTCGCCGCTGTTTTCACATGGCGCGGCGGAGTAGTGCTGGTCACCGTCCGGCGCATGCGGCATCAGTTGCGCGATGCGCTGGCGATCATGCGCAAAGCCACCGCAGGCCAAAACCACACCGCGGCGGGCATGGATCATCTGGCCGTCGGCAAACTGCGCGCCGCTGACCCGGCCTTCGCCCAGCAGGCGACTGGCCGGCTTGTCGGTCAGTAGCGTCACGCCCAGGTCCAGGGCGCTGCGCAGCAGCCGTGCCACCAGGGCGTTGCCATTGACCAGTTGCAGGCCGCGCCGGTGCAGCAGCAGGTCGCGGCCATGGCGCAGCAGGCGCTTGCCCACATGCAGCGCGGCCGTGGGCGAGCGTGTGGCGTTGAAGAAGGCGGCCATGTCGGCGCCGCCGGCAATGCCCATGCCGGCCAGGCTGACGATGTCCAGCGGTGGGCGCAGCTTGTGCAGCCAGGGCCCGAGCAGGCGCCCGTCGTATGGCAGCGCGCACAGCGAACGCCCACCGCGCGCGCTGCCGTCGCCTTCGCGCATGTCGGGCATGCGGCTGCCGCACTGGAACTGTACGGCAGTGTGTTGCTGGAAGAACGCCACCATCTCCGGGCCATGGTGCAGGAAGGCGCGCTGGCGCGGGTTCAGTTCGCTGACATGGGTTTGCGCGCGCAGGTAGCGCTCCGGGGCATCGTCGGTCTCGACGATGCCTTCGGCAATGGCCAGCGGGTTGCGCGGTGTCCACAGCCAGCCCCCCGACCAGGCGCTGGTGCCGCCCAGTTGGCTGGCTTTTTCCGCGACGATCACCTGCAGGCCGTGATGGGCGGCAGTAACGGCGGCAGCCAGGCCAGAGGCACCGGAGCCGATGACGAGTACGTCACATTCGAGGGGTTGCATGGTGGGGTTCCGCTCAGGCGTTGGAGGAAGGTTTTACTGCAGCGGCGAAAAACCGGTGGGCCGCAGCATTCGCGACTGCAAGTGCAGTACCGCGCCCAGCTCGCGGTTGCGCCGTGAGAACTCGGCCCAACGCGGGTCCGCTGCCATGGCTGCGCGGCGTGCCATGCGCTCGTCGAGGCTGGCATAGCCCCAGATATGCACCACTTGGTTGACCTCGCCGAACTCGCTGGTGAAAAAGCCGACCAGGTTACCGAGATGCTCGCTTTGCACCTTCAGCGCGTGGCTTTGGTACAGGCTCAGCCAGTCGGCCATTTTCAATGGGTCGAGGGTGTAGGTTCTCAGTTCGTAGTACATGCTGGAGTCTCCATGTGGGTGGTTGGTGTCTGCAGGCGCGCGGCGATGTGGTTGGCAGCGAGCCAGCCGAAGGTGAGGGCAGGGCCCAGGGTGATACCGGGGCCGGGGTAGGTGCCTTTCATCAGTGAATTCATGTCGTTGCCGACTGCATACAGCCCGGCAATCGGCTGGCCATCGCGGTTCAGCACGTTGGCCTGGGCGTCGGTCACCAGGCCGCGGGCCGAGCCGAGGTCGCCGGTGTGGATGCGGATGGCGTAGAACGGGCCGCTGGTCAGCGGCGCCAGGCATGGGTTGGGCGTGTGTTGCGGGTCGCCCATGTAGCGGTTGTAGCTGTTGCCGCCTTTGCCGAACGCGCGGTCGATGCCGTTGCGGGCGTCGGCGTTGAACTGCTCCAGGGTCTGCATGAACACCTGTGGGTCGACGCCAATGGCCTTGGCCAGGGCCTGCGCTGTTGCGGCGCGGTACAGGTAGCCGGCGTCGATCAATGCCTGGTTGTCCACCGGCTTTGGCCGCGCCAGGCCCAGGCCGTAGCGGTTCATCGCCTCGGCATCGCAGACCAGCCAGCAGCTGGCAATGCCTTTGGCGAACATGGTCTGCACGAAGTGGTGGTAGGAATCGGACTCGTTGACGAAGCGTCGCCCGTCCTGGCTCACCGCGATCACGCCCGGCTTGGCGCGGTCGGTGACCAGGTGCGGGAAGCGCTCATGCTCGCCACTGGCATGGCGCAGTTCGGAAACCGGTGCCCAGAAGAAGTTGGTCACCAGGCCCTCACCCTGGGCTGCGGCCACGGCCTGGCCAAGGCGCAGGGCAGCGCCGTCATTGGTAGGCGGTGACATGGTCAGGTGCGGCGCTTGCCGGGCCGGCCGGTAGCTGTCGGCGAGCGCGCCTGCAGCGAACCCGCCCATGGCGCACACCACACCGCCCCGGGCCAGCACCCGTTCACGGCGCCCTTCGCGTTGCACCACCACGCCGGTGACCACGCCGCGTTCGACGATCAGCTCCAGGGCTTCGCTGCGTAACCACAGCTGCGTGCCATGGGCGAAGGCGCTGCTGGCCAGGCGGGCGATCAAGGCGTTGCCGGTGGTAAGCCGCGTGCCGCGCGGGTGATGCAGACGGTCCCGCGCATAACGCGCCATCAGCTTGAGGCAATGCCACAGCGACCGGGGCGAGCGGCGGATACTGAGAAAATGCTGGATATCCACGCGGTTGACCATCATGCCGCCGAACAGCAACATGCCGGGCGGCGGCATCTTCAGGCTCTTAAAGTGCGGGCCGAGCTGCTTGCCGTCGTACTCGACCATCTCCAGCGCCCGGCCAAACTGGGTGGCACCGGGGGCGTCCGGGTAGTAGTCCGGCGAGTGCGGGCGCAGGGCGTAGCGCAGTTCGGTGTTCTGTTCCAGCCAGCGCAGTGCCTGGTGGCCATGCTCAATGAAGGCGTCGACCAGGGCGGGGTCATAGCCGTCGCCGATGACCTGCCTGAGGTAGGTGCGAATGGCCTCGGGAGAGTCCACCGCACCAGCGGCGCGGGCTTGATCGGTACCGTAGAGCCACACCGCCCCGCCGGAAATCGCCGAGGTGCCGCCAAAGTGTGCGGCCTTTTCCACCACCAGCACTTTCAACCCATGGCGCGCGGCCGTGGCGGCAGCGGTAAAGCCACCGGCGCCGCTGCCCAGCACGACCAGGTCAAAGTTGTGTTGCGCATGTTCATGCGTCGGCATGGCTTCAGATCTCCAGCGGCGTGACGCCCATGAAGGCGCCCAGGTGGCCGAGCTGGGCGAAGGCCATTTCCGGGCCGGTCTGGACCGCGCAGCCAACCTGGCGTGCCCGCTTCAGCAGCGGGGTGATCTCGGGCGAGGTGACCACGTCGGCGACCAGGGTTTCGGCTTGCAAGGTGGCGAGCAGGGCGGCAGGCAGCGGCAGTTCCGCGCTGCCGCCCATGCCGACAGGGGAGGCGTTGACCAGCAGGTCGAAGCCTTCCAGCCCGTCGACCCGGGTGGCGAGTTCGACCGCGGGGAAGGCATTGCCGAGCAACTCGCACACAGCGCCCATGCGCGCGGTGCTGGGGTCGCTGAGGGTGATGCTGGCGATGCCGGCCTCGCCCAGCGCATAGGCAATGGCACTGCCGACCCCGCCACAACCGATCACCAACGCACGCTTGCCCGCCGGCTCGAAGCCATGTTTGCGCGCAGCACCGAGGAAGCCGGCGCCGTCCACGTTGTCGCCCAGCAGGCGACCGTCTTGCTCACGGCGCACTACATTGACCGAGCCCAGCGCGGCTGCGCGCTCGCTCAGGCCGTCCAGGCGGCTGGCCAGGGCCTGCTTGTACGGCACGGTGACCACGCAACCGCGCAGGTTCTGCCAGCCGCGCAGGGTGCCGGCGAAGGTATCCAGTGCGGCCTCATGCAGGTCGATGGGCAGCATGGCGAGGTTGCAGTTGTTGTTGGCGAACCAGGTGTTGAAGTTTTCGGGGGACTTCACCTGGGCAATGGGCGAACCGACGATGGCGACCAGTTCAGTGGAACCACGAATCATGCTGACCTCCTTATTGGCGTTGTTATGCAGGCCAAGGGTGAGGCAAGGGGGCGTGGGCAACAATGCGCTGATCGGGCGTTTAATGCGATAATCGCATCACTGATCCGGTTATCGCGGTAATCGGCTGTATTTGCCCTGCTTGCGAGTCGAATAGATGAACACCCCCGCTATCCACCCCCGTGACCTGATCGCCGGCTTGCAGAAGGGCCTGGCACTCATGCAGCTGTTCAGCGCCGAGCAGCCGCGCCTTAGCGTGCCGCAGGCGGCCAGGTTGTCCGGCCTTACCCCCAGTGCCGCGCGGCGGTTTCTGTTGACCTTGGTGCACGAAGGGTTTGCCGAAACCGACAGCCGTGAGTACTGGCTTACGCCCAAGGCGCTGCGCCTTGGCCAGGCGTATGTGGACTCGGCACAACTGCCGCGCATGCTGCGGCCGATCGTCGAGCAGGTGGCGCGGCAGACCCAGGAGCATGTGTCGGTGGGTACCCGTGATGGTGACGAGATCATCCACCTGGTACGCAGCCGCTACAGCCATGTGGCCTCGTTGTCGATCCGGCCGGGTTCGCGGGTGCCGATGTATTGCACCGCCGGCGGGCGAGTCTGGCTGGCCTGGCTGGATGAGGGGGAGCGGGATGCCTACTTTGCGCGTAACCCGCTGCGGGGGTTGACGCCTTATACGCAGACGGACCGGTTACAGCTGGAGGCGGAGTTGCTGCGGGTGAAGGAGCAGGGGTTCTGTATCGTGGACCAGGAGTATGAAATCGGCATGCGCGTGCTGGGTGTGCCACTGCTGGACCGGGCTGGCCGGCTGAAAGCGACGTTGACCATCACCACCCATGCTTCGCGGTTGAGTGTGGATGAAATACGCTTGCGGTATCTGCCGACCCTGTACGAGGCCCAGGCGTTGTTGCGGCCGGTGCTGGATTGAGGCGGTATGGTCCGGGAATCGTGCTGCCGTCTTCGCGGGTAAACCCGCTCCCACAGGGATCGCGCCAGGGCAGTTGATTCTGCAGGAGTGCAGAAGTCCCTGCCCTGGCGCGATCCCTGTGGGAGCGGGCGTGCCCGCGAAGCAGGCGACGCGGTGCCTGATCCCTCCTTGCGCCTACTCCATCGCCTCGGCCACGCCCTGGTCCTCACCCAGGAACCCGCCGCTCTGGTGCTGCCACAACCGCGCATAAGTACCATTCTTCGCCAGCAGTTGCGCATGGGTGCCTTGCTCGATGATGTGCCCTTCATCCATCACGATCAGCCGGTCCATGGCGGCAATCGTCGACAACCGGTGGGCGATGGCGATGACGGTCTTGCCTTGCATCATTTCATCCAGGCTTTCCTGAATGGCCACTTCCACTTCCGAGTCCAGCGCACTGGTGGCTTCGTCCAGCAGCAGGATCGGCGCGTTCTTCAGCATCACCCGGGCAATGGCGATGCGCTGGCGCTGGCCACCAGACAGCTTGATGCCGCGCTCTCCCACCAAGGTGTCGTAACCGGTGTTGCCCTGGCGGTCGCTGAGCTGGCTGATGAAACCATCGGCCTGGGCATTGGCCGCAGCGGCGCGGATCTGCGCTTCGGTGGCATCGGGGCGGCCATAGGCGATGTTGTCGCGAATCGAGCGGTGCAGCAGTGAGGTGTCCTGGGTGACCATGCCGATGGCGCTGCGCAGGCTGTCCTGGGTGACCTTGGCCACGTTCTGCCCGTCGATGCGGATTTCCCCACGGTCCACGTCGTAGAAGCGCAGCAGCAGGTTGATCAAGGTGGACTTGCCAGCGCCGGAGCGGCCGACCAAACCGACTTTTTCGCCCGGGCGGATGTGCAGGCTCAGGTCGTCGAGTACCTGACGCTCGCCGTTGTAGTTGAAGCCGACCTTGTCGAAACTCACCGCGCCCCCCTTGGTTACCAGCTCGGCAGCGCCGGGCGCATCCGTTACCTTGGGGCCGCGGGTGAGGGTGGCCATGCCGTCCTGCACGGTGCCGATGTTTTCGAACAGCGAGGTTATCTCCCACATGATCCAGTGCGACATGCCGTTGATACGCAAGGCCATGGCGGTGATCGCCGCCACCGCGCCGGTGCCGACCTGGCCCTGGTGCCACAGCCACAGCGCATAGCCACCGGCAGCAATGATCAAGCCCACCACCAGCGCCTGGTTGACGATTTCGAACTGGCTGACCAGACGCATCTGGCGAAAACCGGTCTGCTTGAAGTCCTCCATGGCTGCGCGCGCGAAATGCGCTTCGCGGTTGGCGTGCGAGAACAGTTTCACCGTGGTGATATTGGTGTAGGCGTCAGAAACCCGCCCGGTCATCGATGATCGGGCGTTGGCCTGCTCCTGGCCGACCTTGCCCAGGCGTGGCACGAAATACAGCATGGCCAGGCCGAACAGCACGACCCAGGCAATGAAGGGCAGCATCAGTTTCAGGGCAAAGCCACCGGCCAGGGCAATGATCGCGATGAAGTACACACCGATCCCGGGCAGGATCTCGATGAGGGTGAACAACACATCGCGAACCGCCAGCGCCGTCTGCATCACCTTGGTGGTGACCCGGCCGGAAAACTCGTCAGAAAAGAACGACAGGCTCTGGCGCAGCATCAGCCGGTGAAAGTCCCAACGCAGGCGCAGCGGCAAGTTGATCGCCAGTACCTGGTGCTGAAGCATGGTGCGCAGCGCCACCAACCCGATGCTGACCAGCAGGACGATGCCGATACCCCACAGCACCCGGGTTTCTTCGGGGCCGACGGCACCGCCGGCCTGCCAGGCCGAGAGCAGGTCCACGACCTGGCCGAGGAAGGCGAACAGCCAGGCTTCGTAGATCGATACCCCGGCACTGAGCAGCGCAAGCGCCAGGATGTAGCCGCGCGCACCCCGGGTGCAGGCCCACATGAAGCGCAACAGACCAACCGGTGGCGGTGGTATCTCGTCAGGGGGGAAGGGGTCGAGCCATCGTTCAAAAATACGCAGCATGCTTGTCTCCGAAAATCAGCTTTTGCCTGGCGCTAACCATACAGATCACTCAGGCCTGCGGGGGTTCGTGCAGTGTGCGGCATAACCTTTTCTCATCAAGTCGTCGCCCGAAATGTCGCTGTATGCACAGTGGATGAGACTTTAGCCTTTTGCATGGAGCCGCAGCACGCTCAATGCCTTGGCTGGACCGTCCAGCTGAAAACAATAAGGAGTTACCCCAATGTCCGCATTCAAGTTTTCCGGCGTAAACCTGGCCATCACCACCCCGTTCGATGCACAGGGCAAGATCGACTACGCGCGTTTCGAGAGCCTGATCGAGCGCTACATCGCTGCAGGTGTGCATGGTTTCGTACTCAGCTCCGGAACCGGGATGCACGTTTACCTGAGCAAGGATGAATCGAAGGAGCTGGTGGCCTTTGGTGCCAAGGTCATCAACGGCCGCGCCCGCGTCATCGCGCAGACTTCGGCGCTGCTGGTCGAGGAAGTGGTCGAGCGCACCCGCCACGCCAAGGACTGCGGTGCCGACGGTGTGATGGTGCTGCCGCCCTACTTCGAAGGCCCCACCGACGACCAGGGCATTGTCGACTTCTACTCGAGCGTGTCCGAGGCCGGCCTGCCGATCATCGGCTACAACGTGCCACAGGCCGTCGGTGTCGAAGTGACACCGTCGCTGTTCAAGCAACTGAGCCAGATCCCCAACTTTGTCTCGGTCAAGGACAGCAGCGGCGATCTGGCAGCCCAGGCGTCGTTGTCGCGCACCGGCCTGCCGACCATGAACGGCGCGGACCCGCTGGTACCCTACGCACTGTTCGCCGGCGCGGCAGGGCTGATCTGGGGTGGCGCGAACATGGCGCCGAAGACCTGCGTTGCCGTGGCCAATGCTGCCAGCGAAGGCAACTGGGCCCAGGTGCAGCAGATCTGGAAGAGCCTGGCCCCGGTGATGTCGCTGATCTGGCAGGGTGACTATGTGCAGTCGGTGTACGCCGGCGCGCAGATCATGGGGTATGACGCAGGCAACCCGCGCCGTCCGTTGGCCCGCCTGGCCGAAAGCAAGCTGGGTGCGTTGCGTGAGGCACTGGCTCCGTTGATCGAACGCGAAGCATCGGCTTCCTGATTTCGCAGGGGCGCTCACTATGTACACTGCTTCGAAATTGCCCAGCAACAATGGCAGCTCGGGTTGGGTGGAGATGCTGCCACGCCGCCAGGCCAAGGCCGTGCTCAACCGTGCGGTCACGGCGGATGTCGCCATCATCGGGGGTGGCTTTGCCGGTTTGTCGGCGGCCCGCCAACTGGTCCGGCGTGACCCGACGCTGAAGGTCGTGGTGCTCGAGGCCGGGCTGGTCGGCGAGGGGGCCTCCGGGCGCAACTCCGGCTTCATCATCGACCTGCCGCATGAAGTGTCCGCCGAGGGCTTGGGTGGTGGTTCGCTCGAGCGCGCCCGGCGTGACATCAAGCTGTACCGCACGGCCATCGACCTGGGCAGGGAGCTGGCCGACCTGCATGGCTGGGGCAAGGAAGTCTTCGACCCCTGTGGGCGCTTCAGCGTGGCCCGGGGCACCCAGGGGGACGAGCACATCCTGTCCTACGGCAAGCAACTCGACGCGCTGGGTGAGCGGTATGAGCTGCTGGACACCCGGCAGATTGGCGAGGTAACGGGCAGCCCGGCCTACACCTCGGGCATGTTCATGCCGGGCACGGTGATGATCCAGCCGGCGGCCTACGTCAGGCGTTTTGCCGATGCCCTGGCTGACCCGGTGCAGGTGTATGAACAGACGCCGGCCCTGTCCTTCAAGCAGGTGGGGGGCGCGTGGGTGATCAAGACGCCAAACGGCATGGTCTCCGCGGGCAAGATCATCCTCGCCAACAACGGCCATGCGCAGAGCTTCGGCTTCTTCAAGGGCAAGCTGCTGCATGTGTTCACCTACGCTTCGCTGACCGAGCGCTTCGACCCCAGACTTCTACCGGGCCAGCGTACCTGGGCGGCCACCCCGGCGTTGCCCATGGGCACCACGGTGCGGCGGATCAGCGATGGTGAGAGTGACCGGATTCTGGTGCGCTGGCGCTACAGCTACAACCCGAGCCTGACCATTGGCGATGGTCAGGTGAACAGTGCCGGCCGTGTACATGACGGCAAGTTCGCGACGCGTTTCCCCACGCTCAAGGGGTTGCGCATGGAGTACCGCTGGGGCGGCCCCATGGCACTGACCTGGAACAGCGTGCCAGCGTTCGGTGAAGTCGATACCGGAGTGATCGCTGCCTGTGGTTGCAACGGGCTGGGTGCTTCCAAGTCGAGTGCGGCAGGCATCGCTGCGGCGGACCTGGCAGTGGGCATCGACAGTGAACTGGTGCAGATACTCAGCGCCTATGACAAGCCCAAGCCGTTGCCGCCACAGCCGTTCCTGACCATCGGCGCCAAGGCCAACATGAAGTTCAAGGAGCTGCGTGCAGGCGATGAATAGCGCGCGCCAGTCGTGTCGATGAAGTACCGAAGGGCCTCGATCGAGGCCCTTTTTTTGTATGATGGGCCAGCGGCGACTGCCCCCCGTTTCCTGATAACTGGTAGAGGTCAATGGTCAAGCACACAGAGCCCGATCAGGCGCTTATACAAATGCCTTCGCTGCGCGCCGTAAAGGCGTTCGTCGCGGCGGCGAAGTACCTCAATTTCACCCGCGCGGCGGAGTCGCTGTGCGTCACCCAGGCGGCCATCAGCAAACAGATACGTGAGCTGGAAGGTTTCATGGGCGCCGAACTGTTCATCCGCAACGGGCGGGCGGTGGCGCTTACGCCCGAAGGCGCGATCTTTTTCGATGCCGTACAGCTATCGCTCAGCAACATCGCCCAGGTCTCGAGCCGCATACGTCGGCAGAACAAGGGCAAGCGGGTGGTGACACTGTGCTGTACACCGGCGTTTTCCGGCTTGTGGTTGACGCCGCGGTTGCCGGAGTTTCTGGCAGCGAACCCGGACATCGACCTGAACTTGGTCATCACCCAGAATTTCGTGAACATGGAACCTGGGGTCCAGCCTGACATGTTCATCAACAAGCTGTCGAAGATCAGGGAAGGCTACAGCAGCCACCCTTTGGCCTATGACGTGATCTACCCGATCTGCAGCCCGGGCTACCTGGCACAGCACCCGGAAGTGGCCACGCTGGACGGTATCAGCCAGGGCTCACTGCTGAACCTCAGCCCTTACGGCCGTTCGCAGATTGCCGAGCACATCGACTGGTACATGTGGTTCGAGTACCACAATGTCGACTTGAGTGCGCGGGTGGCGGCAGGTGCGCAATTGCTGCATTCCAACGATTACGGCTCGCTGGTTCAGTTGGCGATCAAGGGCCAGGGGGTCGCCTTGGGCTGGCATTACCTGATCGAGCCGCTGATCGAGGAGGGGGTGCTGGTACGGCCGGTGGCGCAGGAGTTGGTGCACAAGGACAGCCAGCACTTCCTGACCTTCAACGAGCAGAAGAAGGACGACAGCGCCTGTTGCCGCATGCGGGACTGGATCTTGTCGAAGTTCTGAGCAGGCCCCGGCAATTCGTGCATCTGCATTAAAATCCTGGGGGCTGCTTCGCAGCCCTTTCGCGACACAAGGCCGCTCCTACAGGTACTGCACAGGCCGTGAAGACTGTGGGGTCCCTGTGGGAGCTGGCTTGCCGGCGATAGGGCCAGCAAAGCCACCACAAAAGCGGCCAGGTGCCGAACTCCGTCAGAACAGCACCGGTCTTGCTCAGGTCACGAAGCGTTGATCCAGATGGTCTTCAGCTCCGTGTACTGGTCATGGGCC
>NZ_NEJY01000023.1:0-133984 GCF_002113255.1 Pseudomonas sp. B14(2017) | reverse complement strand
AAAGCTGGCCAGAATTGCATTCGCCTTGATGAAGACTCAAGGCGAATACATGAGCAAAGGGGGCAAAAAGCATTGCCCACAACCATAGAATCTCCCACAGGGTCCCTGCTAATTCAATGAGTTATGTGCAGCCTTATGAGAACGGGCACGCCCGCTCCCACAGGGTGCGCAGTGCGAAACCTGAGAAAGCGCAGCCATCACTTCACAAAATCCTGAACTGATTATTTGCCCGCAGCGATTTTTCCCCTCGCCAACCGCTACCAGAATCGCTTCACCACAATCACAAGAACCGTGAGGCCACTCCCGTGGACCAGACACTCCAGGTACGGCAAGCCGCCGCCGACCTCGTTGCGGCGTTCGCCAGCAACGACACTGCTCGCTATTTCGCCTGCTTCAGCGAAGACGCCACCTTCCTTTTCCACACCCTGCCGCAACCGCTGCTGTCGCGCCATGCCTACGAGCAACTCTGGGCCCAGTGGCAGGCCGACGGGTTTGCGGTGCTCGCCTGCGAATCGGGCAATGCCCAGGTGAGCCTGCAAGGTGATGTGGCGATCTTCATGCATGATGTGGCCACGCACATCCGCATCTCCGGCGAAGAACACCAGTTGAGCGAGCGCGAAACCATTGTCTTCCGCCGCCACGGCGAAAGGTGGCTGGCCTGCCACGAGCACCTGTCGGTCGTATCGCCGGCCTGATCATCCATTTACGCGGCCCTGCCGCCCTGCCATCGCACCCACAATAAGGCCCGCGTACTGCGCCGGCCCACAACAACCGCGCTGGAGCATCACCATGAGCCACTCGACCGGTATCGAGACCAACGGCGTCGAACAGATCCCCGACGATCAACGCGACGCCTCCCCGCTGGACCTGTTCCGCCTGATCTTCGGCGGCGCCAATACCTTCGCCACGGCCGTACTGGGCAGCTTCCCAGTGCTGTTCGGGCTGTCGTTCCAGGCCGGTGTGTGGGCGATCCTGCTCGGCGTCGGCGTGGGCGCGCTGATCCTCGCGCCCATGGGCCTGTTCGGCGCGCTCAACGGCACCAACAACGCGGTGTCGTCTGGGGCGCACTTTGGCGTGCACGGGCGCATCGTCGGTTCGTTCCTGTCGCTGCTCACCGCGGTGGCGTTCTTTTCGCTGTCGGTGTGGAGCTCGGGCGACGCCCTGGTCGGCGGCGCCAAGCGCCTGGCCGGCCTGCCGGAAACCGACCTGACCCTGGGCCTGGCCTATGGCCTGTTCGCGGTGCTGGTGCTGGTGGTGTGCATCTTCGGCTTCCGCTTCATGCTGTGGGTCAACAAGATCGCCGTGTGGGCCTCGAGCCTGCTGTTCCTGCTGGGCATCGTTGCCTTTGCCGGGCCGTTCGATGCCGGTTACGCGGGCAGCGTAAACCTCGGCCAGGCGGGCTTCTGGGCGGCATTCGTCGGTGCGGCGATCCTGGCCATGAGCAACCCGGTGTCGTTCGGTGCGTTCCTCGGCGACTGGTCGCGCTACATCCCGCGTGAAACGCCCAAGGCGCGCATCATGCTGGCGGTGATCGCGGCCCAGGGCGCGACACTGATCCCTTTCCTGTTCGGCCTGTGCACCGCCACCCTGGTGGCCACCCAGGCACCGGACTACATCGCCGCCAACAACTACGTCGGTGGCCTGCTGGCGGTGGCGCCAAGCTGGTTCTTCCTGCCGGTGTGCCTGATTGCGGTGATCGGCGGCATGTCCACCGGCACCACGGCGCTGTACGGCACCGGCCTGGACATGTCCAGCGTGTTCCCACGCCTGCTCAGCCGTGCCGGCGCCACGCTGCTGATCGGCGTGCTGGCGATCGGCTTCATCTTCGTCGGCCGCTTCACCTTCAACCTGGTGCAGAGCGTGTCGACCTTCGCCGTGCTGATCATCACCTGCACCAGCCCGTGGATGGTGATCATGATCCTCGGCCTGATCACCCGCCGCGGCTTCTACCATGCCGACGATCTGCAGGTGTTCACCCGCGGCCAGCGTGGCGGCCACTACTGGTTCCTGCATGGCTGGAACTGGCGCGGCATGGGGGCGTGGATCCCCAGCGCGGCGGTGGGCCTGTGCTTCGTCAACCTGCCAGGGCAGTTCGTCGGCCCGCTGGGCGACCTGGCCGGCGGCATCGACCTGAGCCTGCCGGTCACCCTGGGGCTGGCCGGCGTGCTGTACCTGCTGCTGCTCAACCTGTTCCCCGAACCCGCCGGCGTGTATGGCCCCCAGGGCCCGCGTTGGGTGCGTTGCAAAAGCACCGCGCACACGCCGGTAACCACCGCCGAAATGGCCTGACTGGAAACCGACCATGACCACTTCCCACTACATTGCCGGCCGCTGGGTCGAAGGCCAGGGCAGCGACTGCATCAGCGTCAATGACCCGGCCCTTGGGCAACCGTTTGCCGAACTGATGGCCGCCAGCGTCGCCCAGGTAGACCAGGCCGTGACCGCTGCCCGTGGCGCCCTGCCCGCCTGGAAAAACACCAGCGCCAGCGAACGCGCTGCCTACCTGCGCGGCTTTGCCGAACAGCTCGGGCAGCGCCGTGAAGCGTTGATCACCTTGCAGATGCGCAACAACGGCAAGCCACGTCACGAGGCGGAAATCGACCTGGACGACGCCATCGCCACCTTCGGCTACTACGCCGAACTGGCCGAGCAACTGCCATCGAAGAACCGTGATGTGCCGTTGGCTGCGCCTGGCTTCAGTGCTCGTACCCGCCTGGAACCGGTGGGCGTGGTCGGCCTGATCGTGCCGTGGAACTTCCCGCTGGTGACCAGCGCCTGGAAGCTCGCCCCGGCCCTGGCCGCTGGTTGCACCGTGGTGCTCAAGCCATCGGAAGTCACCCCGCTGATCGAACAGGCCTACGGCCAGATCGCCGATGCCCTGGGGCTGCCGGCCGGGGTGTTGAACATCGTCAACGGCAAGGCCGAGACCGGCGCTGCACTGAGCAACCACAATGGCCTGGACAAGCTGTCGTTCACTGGCAGCAATAGTGTCGGCAGCCAGGTAATGCGCAGCGCTTCGGCGCAGTGCCGGCCGGTGACGCTGGAGCTGGGCGGCAAGTCGGCGATCGTGGTGTTCGATGATTGCGACGTGGGCCAGGCAGTGGAATGGATCGTCGCCGGCATTACCTGGAACGCCGGGCAGATGTGCTCGGCCACTTCGCGGCTGCTGGTGCAGGACGGCATTGCCGATGCATTGCTGCCGCGTTTGCAGGCCGTACTGGAACAGCTACGGGTCGGTAATCCGTTGACCGAAGAGGTCGACATGGGGCCGCTGACCAGCCAGGCGCAGTGGCTGAAGGTGGCCGGCTACTTTGCCACGGCGCGGGAGGAAGGCCTGCAGTGCCTGGCCGGTGGCAAGGCGCTGGACCGGGATGGCTGGTTCGTCAGCCCGACGCTGTATGCCGATGTGCCGAAAGACAGCCGCCTGTGGAGCGAGGAAATCTTTGGCCCGGTGCTGTGCGCGCGTCGCTTTGCGACCGAGGAACAGGCGATTGCCGAGGCCAACGATAGCCGCTTCGGGCTGGTGGCTACGGTGTGCTCCGCCGACCTGGAGCGCGCCGAGCGGGTGGCCGATGCGCTGGAGGTTGGCCATGTGTGGATCAACTCGGTGCAGGCGGTGTTCGTCGAGACCTCGTGGGGTGGCACCAAGGGTAGCGGGATCGGGCGTGAGCTGGGGCCTTGGGGGTTGTCGGCCTACCAATCGGTCAAGCATGTGACGCGCTGTCTGGGTTGAGATTTCCGGGGCCGCTTTGCGGCCCTTTCGCCGGCAAGCCATGTGCCATCACTGTGGGAGCTGGCTTGCCGGCGATCGAGGGCGAAGCCCTCGCCTTGGCCCCTCAGATGTAAGACTTTTCCCAACCTGAAACCAAATGCTTCAGCTGGAAGTAGCTTGGGAATTATCCTACCCGCGCCGCAGCCGTTTCTCTGTTGTTGAACAGGAGCATCAGGGCTAATTTCCCTGGGTCGTCAAAAATGGCGACCGGGTGTGAGAGCCCGTGCTGATCTGGTTGCAACCTCAACGGTAGCTGTGCGCGGGCAGGCTTGGTCCTGGCCGGGTTCCTAGGTCTCCGGTCTCTCACCCCGCGTACGGCTGCCACCCGATCCTGTGAGAGGGAATGGGGTGGTAGCTCCTGACCGACCTAGGGAAACGCAATGAATAAACTTGTGCCCGATCCACCTGTAAAACCTGGCTCCCGCCCGTTCTACACCATCAACAACGACTTGCCCTCACCCGAGGCACTGCGATACGTCTCGCAGTTGCTGCTCGGCATCGAGGACACCCTCGACGAATACATCTGCGCCAACGCTGGCGAACCGGGCATCGGGTTGTTGGTCAATACCGTGCATAACGTGCAAATGACCCGGGCGCTCAACCAGTTGCTGTTGAACCGCGAGTAAGGCCTGGAATTGATGCCGGGCTCACGACCTCTTCGCGGGTAAACCCGCTCCCACATGGATAGCGCAGGCCTGAAGGGCAGCACCGTACCTGTGGGAGCGGGCGTGCCCGCGAAGAATCCGACGCGGTGCCTGGCACCGGCTCCGCCGGTGTTCGCGGGCGCGCCCGCTCCCACGGGGATAGCGCAGCCTGAAGGGCAGCACCGTACCTGTGGGAGCGGGCTTGCCCGCGAAGAGGCCGGTACAGGCGACACAAAACTCTGCGCCCGCGTGACTTTCCCCGCCCCCTGCAAAGTCCCACTTCCTGGTACCCCCACAATCACAACACCAGGCCGGACCACCCATGCACCCTGAACGCACCGCCTTGCACAACGAACTGCACGCCCGCCCGTCGCTGTATTTCGACGGCCCGGCGCATGTCTTCCACCTGGCCTTGCTCGGCGCCGATGCTGCCTGTGCGGCACTGCTGCAACGCTGCTGCCCGGATGCCCTGGACACCGCTGCCGCCCAAGGCATCACCCGCCTGGATGGCCATCCGTTCAAGTGGGAACGGCACACCGAGTTCTTCACCCTGACCCTGGTGGTGCCCTGCACTGCCGCCGACACCGAGTGGCAAACGCTGCCGCCGGTGCTGGCCGAGGCTATCGCTCCGCAAGCGGCGCAAGTAATCAACGCCGTGCAGGTGCTGGTCCGTGACGAACACGAACTGGACCTGCCCCACTACGGTTTCAAGGACCCGTGCGGCTCCTGCGTCGGCGGTGGCGATGCGGTGGTGTGGAGCGATTTTCGCCTGACCGAAGACGGCACCAACCGCTTCCTGTTCATAAACCGTCGCCTCAATGCCTACCGACAGGGCCGCATGATCCGCCGTCTGCTGGAGATCGAGACCTACCGCATGATGGCCTCGCTGACCCTGACCACGGCCAAGGACCTGAGCCAGGAACTGGATGCCTTCGACAAGACCCTGGTCAGCCTCTCGGAGCGCAGTGCCGGGGTCGATGGCCATGATTCCAAAGGGTTGCTGGAGGCCATTGCCCACCTGTCACGCCAGGTGGTCAGCCGCACGGTGAAAACCCGCCACCGCTTCGGCGCCACACAAGCCTATGCGCAACTGGTGTTCGAGCGCATGGGCGAGCTGCGGGAAAGCCATGTGGGCGACTGCCAGCGCCTGGGGGTGTTCATCGAACGCCGGTTCAAACCGACCGTGCGCTACTGCGCGGCCACCGAGCAGCGCCTGGAGCAGTTGGCGAAGAATGTGGCCAACCTGGGCGACCTGTTGCAGGCACGGGTACAGGTGGAGATGGAAGAACAGAACGCCGAGATCCTGCGCAGCCTCAATGCCCGGGCCGATGCCCAGGTGAAGATCCAGCGGGCGGTGGAGGGGCTTTCGATCATTGCCATCACCTACTACCTGCTGAACTTGTTCAAGCTGCTGTATGGCGGGCTGAATGTGCTGGGGTTGGGGCTGACGGCGCGGGATGGGCTGTTGGCCATGGCGCCGCCGGTGCTGTTGGTGTTGCTGGTGATTTTGCTGAGGATCAGGCAGGCCAAGCAGCATTGAGGCTGGGGGCTGCCTTGCAGCCCGATCGCCGGCAAGCCAGCTCCCACAAGGGCCGCGCCGACTTCAAGCCATACGCAGTACCTGTGGGAGCCGGCTTGCCGGCGATTGGCTTCACACCGACTCGTCAGCCGAGCGAGCGCCCTCCTGCACCAACACCATGCTCTGCGGCGACGACAGGGCAATACCTTCATCACGCAGGCGCCCAAGAATGGTGAACAACAGGTCACTGCGCGTACCGGACACCTGCCGCGGCCCCGCCACATAACCACTCACACCTATCACCATGCCGCTGCTGGTCAGGTCCTTGAAGGTGACCGAGGTGGCCGGCGCATCCAGGATCGCCTCGTGCTCCTGATAAGCCGCCAGCAGCAGTTCACGCACGCGGTTGGCATCGGTCTCCAGCGGCATGGTCAGGGTAATGCCGACCACGCCAAGGGCATTGCCCATGGTCACGTTGCGCACGTTCTGCGAGATGAACTGCGAGTTGGGCACGATAACCGTCGAGCGGTCAGACATCTGGATCTCGGTGGCGCGCACGTTGATACGGCGAATGTCGCCCTCGACGCCCGCCAGGCTGACCCAGTCGCCCACCTTGACCGGGCGCTCGGTCAGCAGGATCAGGCCGGAGATGAAGTTCTGCACGATCTGCTGCAAGCCGAAACCGATACCCACCGACAGGGCACTGACCACCCAGGTCAGGCTGGTGAGGTTGATGCGCAGGGTCGACATCACCAGCATGGCCAGGAAGATGAAGCCCAGGTAACCCACCAGGGTCACCAGCGAGGCACGCATGCCGGCGTCCATGTCGGTTTCCGGCAGCAGGCGATCACTCAGCCAGCGCTTTACCACGCGGATGGCGAACAGGCCGCCGAGGAACATCACCACTGCCAACAGAATGTCCTGGGGGACAATGTTCATGTTGCCCAGCAGCTTGCCGCCGGTCTCGTCCCAATCACCCAGGCTCAGCAGCAGCTCGCTGGGGCTGGTGCCCGATGGCATCAGTGCCAGCAACAATGCCAGAAACAGCACCACGGTGCGGCCGATGCCGGCCAGGATGGTGCTGGCCTGCGCCTGGTGACGCGGCGCCAGGCCCAGGGTCGAGGCCAACGCCAGGCCGCCGGGCTGGCGGGGCGACAGCAAGGTTTCGCAGAGGTCGCCAAAGAAGGTGGTCAGCAGGTAGGCACAGGTGATCACCAGGCTGACCCACAGCAGCTTGGCGGTGAGGAAGTAGGCGAGTGTCAGGTAACCGGCGAGCAGGGCCAGCAGGATCAGCGTCAGCCAGATTACCATCACGAACGGGATCAGCCCGGCCAGGCCCGTGGGGCGCTCCAGGTCATGCTTGCGCAGGGTGCGGCGGTAACGCAGCAGCGCACCGGCGAAGGTAACCGCCACTACCAGCGCGGTCAGGCCGTTGACCGCCACGGTCAGCGCCAGGCTCGCACCGATCACGCTGTTGATTCGTTCCATGGTCATCATGACCATCAGCGCCAACGCCAGCACCTTGGGGAACCAGCCCAGGGCGCTGGCCACTTCGTCGTGAATCGGCGGCAGGCGCCAGGACGGGCGTTGCAGCATCAGCATGGCGCGGCCCAGGCCGGTGATGAAGGCGCTGAACACCACCAGGGCAAGTACATGGTTGGCCAGGCTGGCGATATCGGCGCCCAGCTCGGCGCTGCTCTCCAGCCCCCATCGCAGCAGCGAGACCGAACCGGCGATGGTACCCAGGGTTGCCAGGCTCACGCCCAGCGCCAACGCGCTGCGGCGCAGGCGGCCTTCGGGTAGCCAGCTGACCATGGCGTCGGCCAGCAGGCGCTCGAGCACGCGGCGCACCAAGGTCCAGACCAGGATTGCCGCCACCAGGCTGGTAATGAACAGCCAGCGATTTTCGGCGCTGAAGGCACTGCCGATGGCATCGGCCGTCTCGCCACGCAGGTCACGCAGGCGTGCCACGTCGTCCTGGGTGGGGCGAATGATGCTCTGCCAGAACGCCGGGCTCAGCGGTGAGGCCGCGCGGCTGGTGATCTGCGAGTTGAACTGGCTGCGGCGCAGGTTGACGATTTGCGTGGACAGGTCGCGGGCCGACTGGGTCAGCTTGGTCGCCTGGTCCCGTTGGGCTACCAAGGCCTTCTTCTCGGCCTCCAGCTCCTTGCGCTGCTGGGTCAGGGTGGCGGCCTCGTCCGGCTGGAGCGGGCCGATGACCTTGAGCTTGTCGTCGACTTTCTCCACATCCGTGGTGCGCAGGGCACTTAACGCATCGGCCTGGCGCTGCACCTGCATGGCGCCCAGTCGCAGTTGCGACAGCAGATCGTCGTTGGCCTCGCTGGTGACACCTTGGCGGATCTGGTCCAGTCGATCGCTCAACTGCTCGATGCTGGCGTTTTCATCCAGCTCGTTCGCTTCGGCAACCGCCAGATTGGACAAGGGCGTGGCCGGGGCCGACCAGGCCGGGCTGGCAATGGCCAGCATCAGGGCCATGAAAACCATCAGGCCTGGGCAATAACGGGCAAGGCTGACACGCCTCATCGAATATTCCTCTTTACAATTCGATTTGGCGGGGGATTCTACGCGGCTTCAGGCAATCAGGAGAGTGCCGTTTCTCGTTTGAGCAGTTGCTGTTTGCGCTCGACACCCCAGCGGTAGCCGCTGATGTCGCCGTCGCGGCGTACCACCCGATGGCAAGGGATGGCCACGGCGATGTGGTTGGCCGCGCAGGCCATGGCCACCGCACGCACCGCCTTGGGCGCGCCGATGCGCTCGGCGATGTCGGTATAGCTGACCCGGCTGCCGGCCGGGACCTCGCGCAGGGCCTGCCACACCCGCTCCTGGAACGCAGTGCCTTGCACATCCAGGGGCAAGGCCAGGCCCAGCGCCGGGGCTTCGACGAAACCCACCACCTCGGCGACCAACCGTTCGTAGGCACTGTCGCCGCCGACCAGGTGGGCCTTGGGGAACTGGTCCTGCAGGTCGCACAGCAGGGCCTCGGGGTCGTCGCCCAGCAGGATCGCGCAAATGCCCTTCTCGCTCTGGGCCACCAGGATCGCGCCCAGAGAGCACTGGCCGAGGGCGAAGTGGATGGTTGCCCCGGCGCCGCCGGCGCGGTATTGCCGCGGACGCATGCCCAGGCGCTGGTCGGCGCTTTCGTAGAAACGGCTGTTGGAGTTGTAGCCGGCGTCATAGATGGCATCGGTGACAGAGCGCTGGCCATCTTCCAGGTGCGCGCGCAGGCGCCGGGCACGGAAAGCGGTGGCGTAGGCCTTGGGGGTCAGGCCGGTTTCGGCCTTGAACAGGCGATGCAGGTGGAAAGGGCTGACGGCCAGTTGGGCGCTGAGTTGATCGAGGCTGGGCGCGGGGTCGCTGGCTTCGATCAGCCGGCAGGCGCGGGTGACCAGCTGGCTATGGCGGGTGGCGCTGGTGGTGGCGGTGCAACGTTTGCAGGCGCGGTAGCCGGCGGCTTCGGCGGCGGCTGGGGTGTCGTAGAACTCGACGTTGGTTCGCTTGGCGAGGCGCGATTTGCAGCCGGGGTGGCAGTAGATGCCGGTGGTGCGCACGGCGTAGACGAAGTGGCCGGTGGCGGCGGTTTCGCGGGATTCTACGGCTTGCCAGCGTTGGTCGGGGGTGGTGTAGGGGTTCATTGGTAAATGTCCAGATAGGTTGTTGCCTGTGCCGGCCTCTTCGCGGGCATGCCCGCTCCCACAGGGACCGTGTCGGTTTCGGATGTTGTGCCATGCCTTTGAGGCCGGTTCACCTACAACTTCAGGTACTGCATAGACCTTCAAGGCTGTGGAAATCCCTGTGGGAGCGGGCATGCCCGCGAAAGGGCCGGCACAAGCAGTGCAAGACCTCAGGCCCGCCACAGATACCAGGCCGCCACGGTACGGTATGGCCGCCAGCCGCCACCCAGCGAACGCATTTGCGCCGGCGTCGGCGCCTTGTCCAGCCCCTTCAGCCGCCGATACCCCTCGCGCACGCCAAAATCGTCGACCGGCAGAACGTCCGAACGCGCCAGGCTGTAGATCAGCAACATCTCCACCGTCCACCGCCCTACCCCGCGCAATGCCACCAGCCGTTCGATCAACGCCTCGTCAGCCATGGCCAGTGCCTCTTCCCGGCTCGGCACCAGGCCATCCAGCCGGCCCTGGGCAATACCCTGGATCGTCGCCATCTTGCTCGCGGAAAAACCACAGGCGCGCATGGTTTCTGGTGTAACCGCCAACAACTGCTCCGGCCCTGGGAACGCAGCCTCCGGGAACAACGCCAGCAAGCGCCCAAGAATTGCCTCGGCAGCACGGGCATGCAGTTGCTGGTAGGCAATCGCCCGTACCAGCACTTCGTAAGGCTCACGCCCCGGCGTAGCCTGGTGCAGGCAAGGCCCGGTCGCCGCGATATGCCGCGACCAGTCCGGGTCGAGCGCCGCCAGGTATTCGGTGGCCTCGCGGTACGCGTCAGGCGAAAGGTCGGCCCGGATCATGACACCTCCATCAAGTCGATTGCAGGTCCAGCTTAGCGCAGCCGTTCATCGGGCAAACGCCGGTTCTTGCGCGGCTAATTCCTGGCCTGCCATTGCTCCGCGCCATCGTCCCCGCATAGAATTGAGAACTATTAACAATCGCATATATCCACAGGACCGGGCCTTCGCCAAGATGCAGATCAACGACACGCTCAAGCCGACCGAGGTCGCTCTGCTCTACCAGGCCCACCACCGTTGGCTCAGCGGCTGGCTGCGCAGCCGGGTCGGTTGCAGCGAGCATGCCGCCGACCTGGCCCAGGATACCTTCGTGCGGCTGTTGCGGGCCCGCCAGCTTTCGCCGCTGAAGGAGCCACGCGCCTACCTCAGCAGCATCGCCCGTGGCCTGATGATCGACCAGTTCCGCCGCCGCGCGCTGGAGAGGGCCTACCAGGAAAGCCTGGCTCACCTGCCCGAAGCCGAAGTGCCCAGCGAAGAAGATCGACTGGTCATCCTGGATACCCTGGCACGCCTCGACCTTGCCCTGCACCAGCTGAAACCGCGTGCCCGCCAGGCTTTCCTGCTGGCTCAGCTCGATGGTTTGAGCATCGTGCAGATCGCCCTGCGCCTAGGTGTGTCGCGGGCCACCGTCGAGCGGGACCTGGCCAAGGCCCTGGGCGTCTGCTACCGGTTGCGCTATGCCGACGTCTGACAGCGCGCCCGCGCAGGCGCAGGTCGACCAGGCCATCGACTGGCTGGTGAAGTTGCGCTTCGACAGCCCCTGCCCGCGTACCGAGCAGCAGTTCCAGCACTGGCTGGCCAGCCATCCGCACAACCCCTTGGCCTGGCAGCGGGTCAGCCATCTCGGTGACGAACTGGCCGGGCTGCCCAAGGGCCTGAGCCGCCGCACTCTGGATGGCAGCCAGCGCCAGCGCATCAGCCGCCGCGACCACCTCAAGCTGCTGGCCGTGCTGGCCGTGGGCGGCAGCCTGGGCTGGGCCGCGCGCGAACCGTTGGGCATACCCCAGCTGCTGGCCGACAGCAGCACTGCCACCGGCGAACGCCGCCAGCTGCAAGGCAGCGATGGCAGCCGCATCCAGCTCAATACCGCCAGCGCCATCGACCTGCGTTACAGCGCCGAGCAGCGCCGGCTGCAACTGGTGCGTGGCGAGGTGAGCCTGGACAGCAACCCCAACGATAACCGCCCGTTCCGCATCGACACCCGCATTGGCCAACTGGCCACACTCGACGGCCAGCTGCTGCTGCGCGAGAACGACCAGGGCCTGTTGCTGGCGGTACGCCGGGGCGACGTCACGCTGTTCCCCACCTCGGCCTCGCCACGTCGGGTGCTGCCAGGCGAAACCTTGCAGGTGTGGGCCAGCGGCAGCTTCCAGGCGGTGACGCTGCACAGCGACCCCTGGGGCTGGACCGACGGCGTGCTCAGCGTGCAGCAGATGCCGCTGGGCGAGTTCATCGCCGAGCTGGCGCGTTACCGCCCCGGCCTGCTGCGCTGTGCCCCCGGAGTGGCAGACCTGAAGGTGTCCGGTACCTACCAGCTGGCCGACACCGGGCAGATCCTGCAGCTGCTCACCCGCAGCCTGCCGGTGCGGGTCGACTACCGCACGCGTTATTGGGTGAGCATCGGTGCGGCCTGAAAAATTTCTAAAAATAAATGAGGTGGAATCTCATTCTCGTCCGGCCTGAAGGAACAAAACCCGAAAAGTGGTCTTCACAACCTTCAGGAGCGCTTCATGATTGCCCCGTGTTCCCCTCGCAACGACAGGCTGCGCCGTGCCGTGCGCGCGGCCGTGTTCGGCCTTGGCCTGGCAGCTGGCGGTGCCTTCCCGGCCATGGCCCAGGCTGCAGCGGCCAGCCAGAGCCAGCAGACCGACTGGAACATCCCGGCCGGCCCGCTGGCCCCGGCGCTGGACCAGTTGGCCCGCCAGGGCGGCCTTAGCCTGTCGTTCGACGCGAACAGCCTGCAGGGCAAGACCACCCGCGGCGTGCAGGGCCGGCATGACAATGCGGGGGCGCTGTCGATCCTGTTGCAGGGCAGCAACGTGCAGGTCCAGCAGGAAAGCGCAACCAGCTTCCTGCTGATCCCGGCGCTGGATGTGGGAAACGCCCTTGAGCTGGGCGCGACCAGCATTTCCAGCGACCGCCTGGGCGAAACCACCGAGCACACCGGCTCCTACACTACCGGCGAAGTGACCATCGGCAAGATGCCGCAAACCCTGCGCCATACCCCGCAATCGGTCAGCGTGATAACCCGCCAACGCATCGATGACCAGAACATCACCAACCTGACCAACCTGCTGGAGCAGACACCCGGCGTGGTGGTCAACTACACCGACAGCGAGCGGGTGCAGTACTACTCGCGTGGCTTTGCCATCGATGCCATCCAGTATGACGGCGCCACCGTGGTGCAGAGCAGCGGTGGGGGTTCGTTCATTCAGACCGACTCGGCGTTCATCGACCGCGCCGAAGTGCTGCGCGGCGCCACCGGCATGCTGCGTGGCGCCGGCAACCCGTCGGGCACGGTGAACCTGGTGCGCAAGCGCCCGACCCATGACTTCCAGGCTACGGGCAGCGTGACCCTGGGCTCGTGGAATGCGCAGCGCTACGTGGCCGATATCTCCGGCCCGCTGACCGAAACCGGCAACATACGCGGGCGGGTGATCGCCGTGCATGACGACCGCGACCTGTTCCAGGACTCGCGCATGGAGCGCAAGGAAGCGTTCGGCGGCTCGCTGGCCTTCGACCTGGACGACAGCACCACGCTGACCACCGGTGTCGAGTGGACCAAGCTCGACGCCACTGGCGCCTGGGGCAACCTGCCCGCCGACGCCAGCGGCGCCCCCCTGCCCTTCGGCCGCAGCACCTACCTGGGCGCCGACTGGAACCGCTGGGACCGCAGCAACCTGAACACCTTTGCCGAACTGGAACACCGCTTCGACAACGACTGGACCCTGAAGCTGATGGCCCTGCGTACCCACTTCGAGCTGGACGACCATGGCTTCAAGCAAACCTACATGGAGCGCGCACCGGCCAACCTGAACCCCACCGGCAACCCGTACCTGATGCAATACCAGGTTACCGAAGGCGACGGCGGCGAGAGCCTGCAGAACAACCTGAGCGCCACCCTCAACGGCCCGTTCGACCTGTTTGGCCGCACCCACGAGCTGATGGTCGGTGTCGAGCGGATTCGCAACGATTCCTACGCTTCGGCCACCAACCGGGTAATTTCCGGGCTGTACGACATCCGCTACTGGGACCCGAAAACCAGCCTGCCCGAGCCGGACATCGACATCACCGCACACCCGGTGCGCACCCGTACCACCCAGCAAGCCGCGCACGCCACCTGGCGCATTTCGCTGGCCGAACCGCTGACCGCGATCATCGGCGCGCGAGCCAACTGGTATGACTACGAGCAGGAAAACAACACCGGTGCAAACGGCAAGTTCAGCGTCGATGAGAAGATCGTGCCGTACGCGGCGCTGATCTACGACCTGAATGACAACTTCAGCGTGTACGCCAGCTACACCGAGATATTCAGCCCGCAGACAGTGGTGGACAAGAACAACTCGGTGCTCGACCCGATCATCGGCGAAGCCTACGAAACGGGCATCAAGGGCGAGTTCTACGATGGCCGGTTGAACACCAGCCTGGCGTTTTTCCGTATCAACCAGGTGGGTACGCCGGTGGATGACATGTCCACGGAGATCGGCTGCAACGGCACCACCGGCCGCTGCAAGATCGCCTCGGGCAAGAGCCGCAGCGAGGGCATCGACCTGGAGATTTCCGGCGAAGTGCTGCCGGGCTGGCAGGTCACCGGTGGCTACACCTACAACACCACCGAGTACCTGAAGAACTCGGCTGCCACCAATGGCAACGCGATCCGCACCACCGACCCGGAGCACATGCTGCGGCTGTTCACCAGTTACCGCCTGCCGGGCACGCTGGATGCCTGGACCATTGGCGGCGGCGTGCAGGCGCAGAGCGACATCTATTCCGAAAGCGGCACGGCCAAGGCGACCCAGGCGGGGTATGCGGTGTACAACGGCATGCTCGGTTATCGCATCAACGACAACTACTCAGTGCAACTGAACGCCAACAACATCTTCGACAAGAAGTACTACCGGCAGATCGGTACCACGGCGACGGGGTACTACTGGGGGGAGCCGCGCAATGTGTCGGTGACCTTGCGCGGGAGTTTCTGACAGGCATTTGCCTGACCGGCTGGCACCATTCCTGTAGGAGCGGCCTTGTGTCGCGATAGGGCCGCAAAGCGGCCCCCGGGACTCAGCAGCGCCGCAGACATCGCCGGGGCTGCCTTGCAGCCCTATCGCGACACAAGGCCGCTCCTACAGGGACCGCGCAGCCCTGGAAAACCTCAGTCCGCCACCGCCCGCAACCGCCCCGCGCGCCGGTACGACTGCCGGGCAAAGCACACGAACAACCCGGCCATCAGCGCCAGCGCGATGGGCAGACCATGCGGCGCCACATCCATCGCCGCACCGCTGACCAGCGGCCCGACCAGGCTACCCACACCCCACAGCAAGCCCACGCTGGCATTGGCGGTAACCAGGTCCTGCCCCTTGAAGCGCTGCCCGATCAGCACCAGCGCCAGCGTATAGATGCCCCCTGCCACGGCGCCCAGCAGCACCAGCAGCGGCCACAGCAGCCAGGTCAGGTTCAGCAGCCAGGGCAGGCCGATACCGATCGCCATCGCCAGCAGCCCGCATACCAGGTGCAGCCCGGTGCGCTCCACCCGGTCGGCCAACCAGCCAAGCGGCAACTGGAACAACATGTCACCGGCAAACACCACGGTCACCATCAGCGCCGCCACGCCCACGGCAAAGCCATGGCTGGTGGCATACACCGGCAGCAGCGACAGCACCACGGCATCGAAGAACGAGAAGAACAGCACCGCCACGCACAACGCCGGCGCCACACGGAAGAAACCGGCCAGGCCGAAGCTCTTTTCACCCTCTTCATGTTCCACATGGTCGTTGGGCACGGTCAGCACGATGCACAGCAGCGCCAGGCCATAGCAGACGGTGACCACACCGGTGATCCACGGGCTGTCGGCGCCCAGCACCGCCAGCATGGCCGGGCCGAGCACCTGGAAGCCGGTGAAGCTGGTGGCGTACAGGGCCATGATCTTGCCGCGGTTGTGCTCCGGGCACAGTTCGTTGACCCACGACTCGCCGAGGATGATGGCGATACCCATGCCCAGCCCCAGACCCAGGCGCAACAGCGCCAGCAGCCACAGCGAGCCGAACGCCGACTCGAGCAAGCCGATGCTGAGCGTGCACAGGCTGAAGCACAGCAGGTAGATGGTGCGCCGGGTGAGGTGGCGACAGCAGGCGTCGACCAGGAACGCCGAGAGCATCATGCCCGCAGCGGGGATGGCCGAGATGATGCCGATTTCCAGGGTGCTCGCACCGGCTTCATGCAGGCGCAACGACACCAGCGGCAGGCTGGCCCCCAAACTGAAACCCACGACCGAAACGGCGAACAACAGGCCCGCCAGCAAACGCATGTTCATGTACCACTCCTTGCAAACCGAAAAGACGTGCAGACACAGGCGCGCACGCCAGGGTGGCGAGCGACGCGAAAGCGCAGATCAGTTCAGGCGAGGTGTGGCGAGAAGGTGAAGGCAAACAGCACGCTGCGGCGACGCTTGAGCACCGTATCGCTCGGCCACGCGCGACGCAGGGCCTGGAAAGCAGGCTGGCGGGCGTTTGGCAGGGACTGGGTACGGCACATCGCTTTGACTACTACGCAGGTGGTTGGGGAAAGGCGGACTCTAGGCCAAGGGTGTCAGGCCGTCAATCGTCGGGGGCCGCTGCGCGCCCCATCGCCGGCAAGCCAGCTCCCACAGGGATTGCACCAGCCTGAGCACAATGAGGTCAAGGCGGGGGCAACTGACTTGTACTACCTGTACTGGCCCCATCGCTGGCAAACCAGGCTCCTGCAGGGACTGCGCATGGCTTGAGGCCGATGCGCTCGAGGTGGGAGCTGGCTTGCCGGCGATGGGCTGCAAAGCAGCCCCGGCGACATCAGCGCTTGCCGGTACTTGGCAAGAACACCGCCAGCAATCCGAACAACGGCAGGAACGAACACAGCTCGTACACGTACTCGATGCCACGCAGGTCCGCCACATACCCCAGCAAGGCCGCACCGATGCCACCAAAGCCGAACATCAGCCCGAAGAAGATCCCGGCAATCATGCCCACGCTGCCCGGCACCAGCTCCTGCGCATACACCACGATCGCGGAAAACGCCGAAGCCAGGATAAAGCCGATCACCACGCTCAACACGGTGGTCCAGAACAGGTCGGCATACGGCAGTACCAGGGTGAATGGCGCCACGCCGAGGATCGAGAACCAGATCACCGCCTTGCGCCCGATGCGGTCACCGATTGGCCCGCCAAAGAAGGTACCTGCCGCCACCGCACCGAGGAACAGGAACAGGTGCAGCTGCGAGCTGGCCACCGACACATCGAACTTCTCGATCAGGTAGAAGGTGAAGTAGCTGGTAAAGCTGGCCATGTAGAAGTACTTGGAGAACACCAGCAGGCCCAGCACGATCAGCGCCGCGACCACCCGCCCGCGGGAAATGCCGTGGGTCGCCTGCACTGCCTTGCGCGCCTTGGCCTGGTTGAGGTGCTCCTTGTACCAGCCACGCAGCATCAGGGTGACGCCGAGGAAGAACAGCGCAGCCAGGCCGAACCAGGCCACATAGCTCTGGCCGAACGGAATGACAATGGCCGCCGCCAGCAGTGGGCCCAGCGCAGAGCCGGTGTTGCCGCCGACCTGGAAGGTCGACTGGGCCAGGCCGAAGCGCCCGCCCGAGGCCAGGCGCGCAATACGCGAGGTTTCCGGGTGGAAGGTCGACGAGCCGATCCCCACCAGCGCCGAGGCCAGCAGAATCATGGGGAAGCTGCCGACGAAGGCCAGCATCACTATACCCACCAGGGTACACAGGGTGCCCAGCGGCAGCAGGTTCGGCGCCGGTCGGCGATCGGTGAAAAAGCCGACCCAAGGCTGCAGCAGCGAGGCGGTGATCTGGAACGTCAGGGTAATCATGCCGATCTGGGCGAAGCTCAGGTCGTAGTTGGCCTTGAGCATCGGGTAGATCGCCGGCAGCACCGACTGGATCAGGTCATTGATCAGGTGCGCCAGGGCGCAGAAACCGATGATGCGCATCACCAGCGGCGTGGCTTGGCTCGCCGCCGCACTGGTGGGCGCCGTTGAGGCGCTACTGATAGCCATGTGCCTGAATCTCCGTCAGCAGTTTGGGATCCGATTATCGGGAAACAAATAGATAGATAGCTACCTTTTTTATCCCTCTGTCGTGACGCACTTGAAAATGGTTATCAATATAATTAGCATCCTTGGCCCATACCCCTGTCATCGTTGGGCGAAACGGCCCCTATCGCGAGCAGATCGAACCCATGAGCCAGATGCTCGCCAATCAGCTGCAGCCTGACCGCCCCCGCCCACGGCAGATCAACACGCGCCGCAGCCACATGGGCAAATGGCTGGCGCTGCTATTCCTGCTGGGGCTGGGCGCTGCAGCCTACCTGTACTGGCCGCTGATGCAGCGCCTGGGTAGCGAATTGCACACCGATGCAGGTGAACGCCGCAGCATCCGCCTGGCCGATGGCACCACCCTGCACCTGGGCAGCGCCAGCGCGATGAACGCCGACCTGCGCGGCCGCACGCGCCAGCTGCAGCTGGTGCAGGGCCGGGTATACCTGGAAGTTATGCTCGACGGCCGGGCCATGGAGGTGACAGTGGGCGATGCGCGCATCCAGGTGTTCGGTACCCGCCTGCAGGTCGCCCGCCATGCCGGGCATGACGAACTGGTGGTGTTCAGTGGCAAGGCCATGGTTATCCAGGGTGGCGAACAGCGCCTTGTATCGGCGGGCGAGCGGGTAACCTTCGATGGCGGGCGTATCGGCCCGTTACAGAAAGCCGACCTCAAGGGCACCGATGGCTGGCGCAACGGGCAGTAGAAAGCCGGCGACATGCCGTTGGGCAAGGCAGAACCGGGGGCCTGGCCGCTAAGTTTTTGAAAGCGTGCAAATTTTTTTTGAAATGAGTGTTGACAGGGGGGGCGTTCAAGAGAATAATGCGCGCCATCGGCTACATAGCTCAGTTGGTTAGAGCATAGCATTCATAATGCTGGGGTCCGGGGTTCAAGTCCCTGTGTAGCCACCAAACAAGACGAAGGGCTTACCGCAAGGTAAGCCCTTTTTCTTTGCCTGCGAAAAATACCACAGGCCCGCCCCCTCCCCCACAGGGCATGCAATCGCTACCTCAACGCATGCCGGTCACCGCCACAGCCAGGCCCAACCCGATCAACGCCAGGCCGATTACCCGGTCCACCAGCCTTTGCCGCTCGATCATCGCCTTGCGCAATGCCGCACTGGAGAAGAACACCGCCACCAGGCTGAACCACAGCCAGTGGGCAACGGACATGAAAGCGCCGTAGGCAAAATCCAGCGCCAGCGAGCTGCCAGGCTGCACCACCTGGGTGAAGGCACTGATGACGAACAGCATGGTCTTGGGGTTGAGGGCGTTGGTCAGAAAGCCCGTGCGCAGGGCCTGCGTTACGCTGGCTGCGGATGCGGCAACCCCGTCGAGGCTGATGCGCCGGGTGTTGGTCAGCGACTGGTAACCCAGGTAGACCAGGTAACCCGCGCCCAGCACTTTCATGCCCAGGAACAGGGCCGGGCTCTGGCTGATGATCACCGCGATGCCCAGCACCGTGTACAGAACGTGAACCTGCCCCCCCAGGGCAATGCCCACGGCAGCAGCCAGCCCGGCCTTGCGGCCCTGTGCATAACTGCTGCGGGTGACCATGGCGAAGTCGGCACCGGGGCTGATGACGGCAAGCAGGGTGAACAGGGCGACGGCAATGAGTTCGGTCATGCTGGTGGCTCTCGATAGGCGATGGAAATGCACAGACCAGGTAATTATCGAGAGCTTATGGCCAAGGAAAAATCGATTTATAGTGCGGCAAATCTGATAGTTTTCTTCACAGATAAATAGCGCCTGTGCTGGCCTCTTCGCGGGTAAACCCGCTCCCACAGGTGAAGCGCCGCCCTCAGGTTTGGTGAAGTCCCTGTGGGAGCGGGTTTACCCGCGAAGAGGCCAGCACAGGCAAACAGGGATGCCATGAAACTGCCGCCACTCAATGCCTTCCGCTACTTCGACATCGCCGCCGAAACCGAGAGCTTCGTGCGCGCCGCCGAGCACCTGCACGTCACCCATGGCGCAGTCAGCCGCCAGGTGCGCCTGCTTGAAGAAAGCCTTGGTGTGGAGTTGTTCGAGCGCCGCAACCGGGCCATTTTCCTCACCTCTGCCGGCCGTGCCTTGCAGGGCACCACCCAAGCGATCTTCGAACAGCTCGAAGGCGCCGTGCAGCGCTTGCAACAACAGGCCCGCGACAACGTGCTGGTGCTGTCGTGCGAGCCGACCATCGCCATGCGCTGGCTGATCCCGCGCCTGCCCCGCTTCCATGCCGCCCATCCCGACCTGCAGTTGCACCTGGTGGCCGCAGGCGGGCCACTGGACTTCGCCCGCAGTGGTGTCGACCTGGCAATTCGCCGCGATGACTTCCACTGGGACAAGCAGCTGTACAACCAGAAGATCTGCGACGAATGGATCGGCCCGGTCTGCCATCCCACCGCCCCTATCCAACTTGAAGGCCAACGCCTGCTGCACAGCGCCACCCGCCCCGGCGCCTGGCCCAACTGGCTGCGCCTGAGCGGCCAGCAGGCCCGGCATACCGAGCGCAGCGACTACGAGCACTTCTACCTGTCGATTCAGGCCGCCAGCGCCGGCCTGGGCCTGGCCATGGCCTCAGCCCTCATGGTGCGCGACGAACTCGACAGCGGGCAGTTGCAGGCGCCGTTCGGCTTTGTGCGTGACGGCTCGGCCTACCACCTGCTCAGCCCTCAGCCGCTGGAAGACGAAGGCAAGCGCCAGCGCTTCGCCACGTGGGTGATGGGCGAATGCAGGAGCTGCCTGGCTCATCTGGGTTTGATACAGAACGACGAACCTGCACGGCCGTCACCACCCCAGGTGCGGTAACCCGCGGTATCCACATGAATACGCCCGGACGGATAGCGCCCCAGGCCCATGTTCCAGGCCTGGCCATACTGCTGCCAGAAACGGCACAGCGGGTTGGGGTCCGCCCAGTCGGGTAGCAGGATATCGACGGCGAACGCCCGGGTATGGGCGCTGTTGGCCGCCCCGCCGGCGCAGACGTTCAGGCGCGGGTCTCGATAGGCCGAAACCACCTCGAACTGGCGCAGGATGCCCTGGTCGTCGAGCGCCTTGATCAGCGAGAGCGTAGAACGCACTGCCGGCCAGTTGCTGGCAGGCGGCACGGCGAAGGGGGACGCGTGGCACAGCTTCCAGTCCGAAGCCGAACGCAGCAACTGATGGATAGGCACTATGCCGTAAAGGCGGGCATCCACCAGCATTTCACGGAAGGGACGAGTGTGATGGTCGCCAGCCCACTGGGCGAACATCCACAGGTCGCGTTCGTCGGCGTGGGCAGTGGCCGTTATCAGCAGGCTTGCAGCCAGAAGCAGTTTTTTCATTCCTTGACCATCCCAGCAAGGGGCCGCGTCAAACTGGTAACCGTTACTACTCCAACGCCCGCAACCGATACTGCGGCGGCAGCTGGGCGAAGCCGCTGATGGTGGTATCCAGGCTCTTCCACCGGCCATCCTTGATGCCATAGATGCAGCCATGCACCGACAGTTCCTGACCACGGTGCCAGGCGTTCTGCACGATGCTGGTGTGAGCCACGTTGGCCACCTGCTGGATGACGTTCAGTTCGCACAGGCGGTCGACCCTGGCCTCTTCGTTGTCCAGCTTGGCCAGCTCGGCGCGCTTTTCGTAATACAGGTCGCGGATCGAGCGCAGCCAGCCGTCGATCAGGCCCAGCTGGCGATCCTGCATGGCGGCGCGCACGCCACCGCAACCGTAGTGGCCGGTGACCAGGATGTGCCGCACTTTCAGTACTTCCACCGCGTACTGGATCACCGACAGGCAGTTGAGGTCAGTGTGCAGCACCACGTTGGCGACATTGCGGTGGACGAACAGATCACCCGGCAGCATGCCGACGATTTCGTTGGCCGGCACGCGGGCGTCGGAGCAGCCGATCCAGAGGAATTCGGGAGTCTGCTGGCGGGCCAGCTTGGCGAAGAAGTCAGGGTCGCGCTGGTTGATCGCGTCGGCCCAGCGGGCGTTGTTGTCGATCAGTTCCTGCAGGTCGTGCATGGTCGTTGCCTCATCAGGGTTTGCCTGCGTGACAGCGCCAGCCCCTGCAAGGTCAGTCCTCGAGCAGGGTGCAGGCCATCACCAGGGCGTCTTCACGGCCACCGGCAACCGGGTAATAGTCGCGGCGGCGGCCGATTTCGTTGAAACCGTAGCGCTCGTACAAACGATAGGCCGACTGGTTGCTGGCGCGCACTTCCAGGAAGCACTCCCGGCCATTGAGCTGGTAAGCCCGGGCCATCAGGTGCTCCAGCAGGCGCAGGCCCAGTCCGCAGCCCTGGTTTTCCGGCTTGACGGTAATGTTGAGCAGGTGCGCCTCATCGATGATCACGTTGATCACGCCATGACCCACCTGCTGCTGGCCGTCGAACATCAGCCAGATTTCGTACGACTTGAGCGCATCCTGAAAGATCCCGCGGGTCCAGGGATGACTAAACGCGGCATATTCGATCTTAAGTACGGCATCCAGATCCGCCTCGGTCATCGGGCGGAAGCTGATCGAGTCACTCATTCAACGCTCTTCCAGCGCGCCATCAGCTGGCGCATGGCTTTCCAGACGTCCGCCTTGCGCTGCGGCTCGTCCATCAACAGTTCAAGGCCCGGCAAGGCCCAGGCTTCGCCCAGGCCCTCGAGCTTCAGGGTTTGGTAATAGGCTTCGCCGTCGACATTGGCGGCAAAGCGCAGCGCCGGCAGGCCGACCAGCCACAGGCAGGTGCACGGGGCGTCTTCCAGGCGCGCCTGGACAAAGCCCTGGACGAAATCGCGCGCCGCCTCCGGGCCCTGGTCCATGTTGCCGCGCACCAGCAGCGGCCAGCGCACCGGCTCGCCGATGATCTGCGGGGCGTCGGGCAGGCCGGCGGCGCGCAGCATGTCCTTGAGCAGCAGGTAGGACGGGTCGCGGCTCTGGAACGGCTGGCCGGTGGCCAACTCCACCAGCAGCAGGCAGCTGCCGGCTCGCAGCAACTGCAGCGAGAAGCGCGGGGGTGGCACCGGGGCCGGGCGCGGTGGCGCGGCCTGCTCCTCGGCCTCGGCGGGCTTGGCGGCCGGCTTGGGCGCACTGCCCGGGCGCGGAATCTCGATTTTCGGTCGCTCGCCGGAGCGGGCCTGGGGGGTGACTGGCGCCTCGTTGGCAGCCGGTGCCGGCCTGACGTCGAAATCGAGGTCCTCGACCGGCGCCACCGGCAGCAGCAGCTCGGGCCGCGACGGTGCGGCGAACGGCAGTTCGGCGCGCGGCAGCCAGTGCACCACTTGCATGGCGGAAAGGTAGGCGCGGCGACGGGGTTCGGTGAGCAAGGGCGGGTTTCCGAGGGGCGAAGACAAAGGGCCATTCTAACGCCGTTGGCATTCGAGTGCCGCAACTGGTCGGCGGATTTTTATTGCCTGTACCGGCCCTTTCGCGGGCACGCCCGCTCCCACAGGGCCTTGCGCAGTACCTGTGGGAGCGGGCGTGCCCGCGAAAGGGCCAGTGAATCCCCTACAACGGCAAAGGTTATCTCTCATTACAGACCAAGGGGTGAAAACCTCCCCCCCGGATGCAGTACAATCGCCCCCTTTTTCTTGGCAACGAGTCGAAGCCAATGATCGAACCCAAGCGCGTCCTGCGCGCCCTAGCCGAACACTGGGCCCTGATCGAGCCGCTGTGCGAGCGTTTCGACCAGGGCACCCTGAGCCTGGTCGAATTGCGTCAGCATGTGGCCCGCCAGCAGGTCGAGAGCACCCCGCAGGACATCACCCAGCTGCTCGACGTGTGGATCCGCCTGGATATCCTGGTCCCGGTGGCCAAGAGCCCGAACCGTTTCGAGCTCAACGCGCAGATCCACGATTTCCTCGCCTACCTGCGCCGCGAACACCGGCTGGGCCTGTGCCTGGAGATCGAAGCCTACCTGCGCCACCTGGAACGCCTGGCCGGGCATATCCAGGACGCCTTCGACAACCGCGACAGCGACGACCTGGCGCGCCAGCTGCGCCTGCTCGACATGCGCGTGCGCGATGTACTGAAGAAGCTCGACAACGACGAACAGGCACTGGTGGCCGTGGCCGAGCGGGCCAAGACCAGCAACCGCCAGATCCCGCTGCGCCAGCGCTATGCCGAAGTACTGGCGACCTGGGACGAGTACGTCGAGCCGATGATCCAGCTGGTCAACGCCGACGGCGCCTTCGAACAGGGCGTGCGCAAGGTCGAGACCGTGCTGCTGAAGCTGCTGGGCGAACAGGCGCGCCTGGGCCACCTGGTCGACGACGACATGCTGCTGCGCACCCACGCGCGCATCCTGGAAATGCAGACCAGCGCCCAGCTGACCCTGCGCCACGCCCGCGAACTGCTGCTGCCGCTGCGTGAGGAAGCCCGCCGGCACAACGCCGTGACCCGTGGCGCCGCACTGGCCCTGTCGGTGATCCGGCGCAAGGGCATCGACGCCGTACCGCAAGCGGCCATGCCGATGTTCACCCGCCCGCAAAGCACTTTCCTCGGCAGCGCCAGCCAGGTCGAGGCCTATGTCTACGCCCTGGCCCGCTTCGAGCCCAAGCCGGCGCGCTTCCCCAAGGCCCACAAGACCCAGTCCGGCGCCCTGCCCCGTGCACCGCGCACGGTCAAGGAAATGGCCGAACGCTGCGAACAGGCCCTGCCGCTGCCCGACCTGATGGTCTGGCTGCTGGAGCAGGAACCCGAAGGCGCCACCGACGAGCTGCTGTACTGGTTCTCGCGCCTGTCGCGAGAAAAGCGCTTCAAGCGCGAACGCCTCGACCGCCGCGAGTACATCACCCAGGAACACCTGGTCAGCCTGCGCTCGTTCGCCCTGACTTCCAGCCGCGAAGACGCCGCCAGCGCGCCTACCGAATCCAACGCGAGCCCAGCCCATGCATCTTGATCTTTCCGAACTGTCCCAGCTCGCGCCGATCTTCCGCGAGCTGTTCAAAGGCTTCCACGTCAGCCGCCGCGACCCCGAGCTGTACGCCCAGCTGTCGAACTTCCAGGACCAGTACCGCACCCTGTTCAAGGCCCTGGGCTTCGAACTGGTGTGCGACACCCGTGGCTTCTACTACTTCGTGCCGGACATGACCGCCGCGCAGGTCAACAAGACCGCGCAGCGCCTGTCGCTGTTCACCTTCATCCTGGTCGAACACCTGGCCGACCAGGGCCGCGACCCGATGGCCGTGCTCGATGGCGGCAGCATCGGCCGTGACGAACTGCCCTCGCTGCTGGACAAGTACCGCGACCTGTTCCTGCAGGCCGAAGTGCAGACCGTGGACGAGCTGGAAGAAAAAATCCTGCGCCGCATGACCCAGCTCGGCTTCGCCTTCGAGGAAGGCGGCATCTACCGCTTCCTGCCGCCGATGCATCGCTTCCTCGACGTGTGCCTGGCCGTGCAGCAGGACCGCGACCTGGCGGCCACCCTGCACAGCGACCTGCCGCTGCCGACCCCGGTACTAGTAGAGGAAGAAAGCCCCGAAGAACTCAACCGCACCGACGACCCGCTCGACCTCACCCCCTTCGAGGGCGAGGAAAGCGAAGAGGAAGCCCTGGCCCGGGCGATCCGCGAAGAGCAACAGGAGATTGACGCATGAGCCAGGAACGCTACGGCATCCGCCGCTTCGCACTGCTCAACACCGCCGGCTACAGCCTTGGCCTGTTCCCGCTGGAGCACCCACTGTCGGTATACGGTGCCAACAACCTGGGTAAATCGGCGTCGATCAACGCCCTGCAGTTCCCGATCCTGGCGCGCATGTCGGACATGAGCTTCGGCAAGTACAGCCTCGAGCAGTCGCGCCGCTTCTACTTCGCCAGCGACACCTCGTACATTCTCTGCGAACTGAGCCTGCCCCACGGCCCGCACGTCATCGGCGTTGTCGGCCGCGGCCCGGGCGGCGGTTTCGGTCACCAGTTCTTTGCCTACAAGGGCGAACTGGACCTGGCCCACTACCAGAAGAACGACACCTGCCTGCGCCAGAAAGAGCTGTTCACCAACCTCGAGCGCCTGGGGATCAAGGCCTACGAGCTGAAGCCGGACGAACTGCGTCGTCTGCTGGTCGGTGGCCACACCTCGGTGCCGCTGGACCTGACCATGATCCCGCTGCGCTCGACCAGCGAGCAAAGCCTGAAAACCTTCCGCGCGCTGTTCATCAACCTGCTGCACATGCGCGAAATCACCGCCGCCAAGCTCAAGCAGCTGTTCCTCGACGCTTTCGAGCACAGCCTGCGCTCCGGTAGCGTCGACTATATCGCCGCGTGCGAGGAAGCCTTCCGCGACGTGCGCCGCATGGAACAGGACTACAACGCCCTGGTCGCCGCCGGCCCGCTGGTCGAGGCCCTGGCCGGTGGCGTGGCCCAGCGCGACATCCTGCGCGGCAAGCTGCACCGCATTTCGCCAGTGCTCGACACCCTGCTGGGCACCTGGCAGGAATACGCCATGGCGCGCAAGGAAGAGCTGGTGATCCAGGCCGAGCACTACCGTGGCGAGCAGGACCGCCTGCAGAACGACCAGCGCGGCGGTACTCAGGAGCTGATGCGCCTGGAGCGTGAAATCACCGGTATCCAGCGCTGGCTGGGCGAGCTGTCGGTGCTCAAGCACCGCTTCGCCCTGGTCGATGACGTCAAGGTGCTGGAGCAGCAACTGCTGGCGGCCAAGGACGCCCACGACGAACTGGCCGGCGCCCTGGCCCAGTCGCGCCAGTTCAGCGCCGAAGACCTGGACGAACGCGTCCGCGACCTGGAAAAGCGCCTGAAGCAGGTCAAGCAGCAGCTCGACCACGCCGACAACAACAGCTACGCCCGCCTGCGCGAAGAGTTCTCCCAGCAGGACGTCGACCGCCTGATGCGCCTGTTCAATGGCGCGCTGTTCAGCCTGCCGCTGGGTGACCGCGGTATCGAACTGGACGACAGCGACCTGTGGGTAAAATCGCTGGAAGCGGTACTCGACGGCTTCAAGGGCGAACGCTTCGAAGCCCCGGGCCTGTCCATCGACCTGTCGCACATCGACCCACCGGCGCTGCAGGCCCTGGCCGACCGTGCGGCCCTGCGCGACCAGAAAGAGCGCCTGGAAAAAGAGCTGAAGCAGCTCAAGACCCAACAGGCCGTGGCCGCCGACCGCTCCGCCTCCAAGGCGCAGACCGAGGCCCTGTACCAGGAAGTACTGGACGCGCAGAAAGCGCTGGAAGACTTCCGCCGCAGCGAAACCCTGGCCGCCGAAGAGCCCGAGAAGCTGGAGCAGCTGTCGCAGCTCGAAGCCGCGCAGGACGAACTCAAGCGCTCCAGCGACGCCTTCACCGAACGCGTCCAGCAGCTGTCGGCCAAGCTGCAACTGGTCGGCCGGCAGATCGGCGACCTCGAGGCCAAGCAGCGCACCCTGGAAGACGCCCTGCGCCGTCGCCAGCTGCTGCCGGCCGACCTGCCCTACGGCACGCCGTACATGGAAGCCATCGACGACTCGATGGACAACCTGCTGCCACTGCTCAACGACTACCAGGACAGCTGGCAGAGCCTGCAGCGGGTGGACAACCAGATCGAGGCGCTGTACGCCCAGGTGCGCCTGAAAGGCGTGGCCAAGTTCGACAGCGAAGACGACATGGAGCGCCGCCTGCAGTTGCTGGTGAATGCCTATGCGCACCGCACCGACGAAGCCCTGACCTTGGCCAAGGCACGCCGCGCCGCGGTCACCGACATCGCCCGGACCCTGCGCAACATCCGCAGCGACTACGACAGCCTCGAGCACCAGCTGGCCCTGTTCAACCGCGAGATCAACAAGCGCCAGGTATCCAACCTGGAGAGCTTCCGCGTGGTGCTGGCGCCGAACAAGGAAGCGCTCAAGCACATCGACCAGATCATCCACAGCGCCGGTCAGTACGAAGAAGGCGAAACCCTGTCGGTGTTCGACCTGACCCAGAGCGCCGAGCAGGACAACAAGAACGAAGAGGCCAAGGAATACCTGGCACGGTTGGTGGCAGCCAACCACAACCAGCTGGGCCTGAAGGACCTGTTCGAGCTGGCGTTCGAGATCACCAAGGTCAACGGCCAGCCGGTGATCCATGCCGACATCGACGGCGCGGCATCCAACGGCACCACCATGACCATCAAGGCGCTGACCAACATGTACCTGTTGCTGCACCTGATGGACCGCGACCTGGCCGGGCGCATCCGCCTGCCGTACTACCTGGACGAAGCGGCGGACATCGACGAACGCAACCAGGCTGCGCTGCTGGAAACCAGCCTGCAGCTGGGCTTCGTGCCGATCCTGGCGAGCGTGAAGCCGCAGGTGTCTGCACGCGTGGCGATCGACCTGGAAGGTGGCAGCGGGCCGAATGGCATCTACATCGACGAGGCGGACTGGAAGTTCATCAGCCGTCGGGATGAGGTGAAGGCGGTTGTGCGTGAGGATCATCAGGCCGAGGAATTGGCCTGAGGTAATTGGGGCCGCGTTGCGGCCCTATCGCCGGCAAGCCAGCTCCCACAGATATTGCACAAGCCCCGAGGCCTGCAATGTACCTGTGGGAGCTGGCTTGCCGGCGATGGAGGCCGAAGGCCTCCCAGGATCTACCAGGCTATCAATGAGCCCAAGGCAGAATCGGAATCGCGGTCACCGCATTCTGCGGGCTGCCTTCGATCATGCGGTCGCTGTACACCAGGTACACCAGCGTATTGCGCTTCTTGTCCAGGAAGCGCACCACCTGCATGGTCTTGAACACCAGCGAGGTGCGTTCCTTGAACACTTCCTCGCCATCCTTCAGCTCACCCTTGAAGCTGATCGGCCCGACCTGACGACAGGCAATCGATGCCTCCGCCCGGTCCTCCGCAAGCCCCAACCCACCCTTCACGCCGCCAGTCTTGGCCCGCGACAGGTAGCAGGTCACGCCCTCGACCTTGGGGTCGTCGAACGCCTCGACCACAATACGGTCATTCGGCCCGAGGAACTTGAACACGGTGGACACCTGGCCGATTTCCTCGGCCCCGGCCAGCATCGGCAACGCCAGTGCCGCCACGGCAATCATCCTTTTCAGCACGTGCGCGCCCTCAGACCAGAACCAGGTTGTCGCGGTGCACCAGCTCAGGCTCCGCGATATAGCCCAGGATGCTTTCGATGGCATCCGACGGCTGGCCAATGATCTTCTGCGCCTCCAGGGCGCTGTAGTTGGCCAGGCCGCGCGCCACTTCATGGCCGTCCGGGCCGACGCACACCACCATCTCGCCACGGCGGAAGCTGCCCTGCACGGTTTTCACGCCAACCGGCAGCAGGCTCTTGTTGGCCTGGCGCAACGCCTGCACGGCACCGGCGTCCAGCACCAGGGTGCCACGGGTCTGCAGGTGGCCAGCCAGCCACTGCTTGCGCGCGGCAAGCATGCCGCGCTCGGGCGACAGCAAGGTACCCAGACGCTCGCCAGCCTTGAGGCGATCCAGCACGCGCTCGATGCGGCCACCGATGATGATGGTGTGAGCACCGGAACGGGCTGCCAGGCGCGCGGCGCGCAGCTTGGTCTGCATGCCGCCACGGCCCAGGGCGCCACCGGTACCGCCGGCCACGGCGTCCAGTGCCGGGTCGTCGGCGCGGGCCTCGTAGATCAGCTGGGCGTCGGGGTTGTTGCGCGGGTCGGCATCGAACATGCCATCGCGGTCGGTGAGGATCACCAGCAGGTCAGCCTCGACCAGGTTGGCCACCAGCGCCGCCAGGGTATCGTTGTCGCCGAAGCGGATCTCGTCGGTAACCACGGTATCGTTTTCGTTGATCACCGGCACCACGCCCAGGTCGACCAGCGTGCGCAGGGTGCTGCGGGCGTTCAGGTAACGCTTGCGGTCGGACAGGTCGTCATGGGTCAGCAGGATCTGCGCGGTGTGCTTGCCGTGCTCGCCGAAGCTCGACTCCCAGGCCTGCACCAGGCGCATCTGGCCGATCGAGGCAGCCGCCTGCAGCTCGTTCATCGCACTCGGTCGCGACGTCCAGCCCAGCTGGCTCATGCCGGCAGCCACGGCCCCGGAGGAGACCAGTACCAACTCCACGCCTGCCTCACGCAGCGCGACCATCTGCTCGACCCAAACGGCCATGGCACCGCGGTCGAGGCCTTTGCCATCGGCGGTCAGCAGAGCACTGCCAATCTTCACGACCCAGCGCTTGGCGCCCGTCACCTTGCTTCGCATCTTCTTCCAACCTATGTCGAATCTGTAGATACCGTGGATACAAAAACGCCGCTCCAAAGAGCGGCGTTTAGTGTACTGCAACCGGTCAGTCGCGCACGTAAATGATTTCCGGGCCGTCTTCGTCGTCCTCGAAATCATCGTCCCAACCGTCATCGTCGCCGATGTCGTGCACACTCTTGACGCCGGTACGACGCAGGGTACGGGCGTCGTCCAGGGCCTGCAGCTGGGCACGGGCTTCGTCTTCGATGCGCTGGTCGAGGTCGGCCAGCTCTTCGGCGTAGGCCGGGTCGTTGGCCAGGCGGTCGGCGCGGTCTTCGAGGTAGCGCATCAGGTCGTGGCTGAGCTTTTCGGTGCCTTGCTTGGAGATGGCCGAAATCACGTAGACCGGGCCTTCCCACTGCAGGCGCTCGACCACTTCCTTGACCCGCTCGTCGCGCTCGTCTTCCATGACCATGTCGGCCTTGTTCAGCACCAGCCAGCGCTCACGCTCGGCCAGCGACGGGCTGAAGCGGGTCAGCTCGTTGACGATGACTTCGGCGGCATCGGCCGGGCTGCTTTCGTCCAGCGGCGCCATGTCCACCAGGTGCAGCAGCACGCGGGTACGCGCCAGGTGCTTGAGGAAGCGGATACCCAGGCCGGCGCCTTCGGAAGCACCTTCGATCAGACCGGGGATGTCGGCGATGACGAAGCTCTTCCAGCGGTCGACGCTGACCACGCCCAGGTTCGGCACCAGGGTGGTGAACGGGTAGTCGGCCACTTTCGGCTTGGCGGCCGAAACCGAGCGAATGAAGGTGCTCTTGCCGGCGTTCGGCAGGCCCAGCAGGCCGACGTCGGCCAGCACTTTCATTTCCATCTTCAGGTCACGCTGGTCACCTGGCTTGCCCGGGGTGGTCTGGCGCGGTGCACGGTTGGTGCTGGACTTGAAGCGGGTGTTACCCAGGCCGTGCCAGCCGCCCTGGGCGACCATCAGCTTCTGGCCCGGGGTGACCAGGTCACCGATCACTTCCTGGGTGGAGGCGTCGATCACGGTGGTACCGACCGGCACACGCAGGAACAGGTCGTCGCCTTTCTTGCCGGTGCAGTCGGTGCTGCCGCCGTTTGCGCCACGCTGGGCTTCGTGGTGACGGGTGTAGCGATAGTCGACCAGGGTGTTGAGGTTTTCGTCGGCGATCATGTACACCGAACCACCGTCGCCACCGTCACCACCGTTGGGGCCACCGTTCTCGATGAACTTCTCGCGACGGAAGCTCATGCAACCGTTGCCGCCGTCACCGGCCTTGACCCGAATGGATACTTCGTCAACAAACTTCATTCAAAACCGCCTCTCGCCTGCTGGCGAGTTGAATACCTGAAAAACCTGAGGCTCTTGCAAAAATGAGCGCGGCGGCCCCGTACGACCGTAGAAACCCACGCCGGCAGCCCATACAAACAGCTTTGCAAGAGGCTCACCACAAACGAAAAAGCCCCGTCGCATGACGGGGCTTCTGGAGCGACGTCGCGATTAAGCGGCGACGATGCTCACGTAACGGCGCATGAACTCGCCTTTTTTCTCGAACTTGATCACGCCTTCGATCTTGGCGAACAAGGTGTGATCCTTGCCCATGCCAACGCCGTAGCCAGCGTGGAATTCGGTGCCGCGCTGACGGACGATGATGTTGCCTGGCTTGATAACCTGGCCACCATACATCTTCACGCCAAGGCGTTTCGATTCTGAGTCGCGACCGTTACGAGTACTACCACCAGCCTTCTTGTGAGCCATGGTTCAATTCTCCAAATAAATTCAGGGGATCTAGGGGATTAAGCCTGGATACCGGTGATTTTGATCTCGGTGAACCACTGGCGGTGGCCCATACGCTTCATGTGGTGCTTACGACGACGGAACTTGATGATGCGAACCTTGTCGTGGCGGCCTTGCGAAACGACTTCGGCCACTACTTTAGCGCCAGCAACAACTGGAGCACCGATGGTGACTTCTTCACCGTTGGCGACCAGCAGGACGCGATCGAAGGTCACGGATTCGCCAGTGGCGACTTCCAGTTTTTCGATCTTGAGGAATTCACCTTCAGCGACTTTGTACTGCTTGCCGCCGGTAACGATTACTGCGTAAGACATGGTATTTCTCCGATAATCCTGCTCACCCAGCGCTTTATATGATGAGTATTGGCTGGCATGGCTGCACAGGGCTGGAACGGCCCGGCGCAATTGCGTAAGGCAGGTGCTGCCCAGGAAGTTAGGGTGCGCGATTGTACGCAACCGCGGTTTTGCTTGCAAGTACCGCCCCCGGGGCGCTGGCACCGCGCCTTGACACACCGGGACCTGCGACCTAGCATGCCGCGCAACCTCACTGGAGCAGCCGATGCAACCCCAATCCTTCTACCGCGCGGTGGCTGATGATTTCAGCGCCGTCGACGAGATCATCAAGAAGCAGCTGACCTCGCGCGTGCCGCTGGTATCGAAGATCGGCGACTATATCACGTCCGCCGGTGGCAAGCGCCTGCGCCCCCTGCTGGTGCTGCTGTGTGGCAAGGCCCTGGGCCGCGAAGGCGACGACCTGCGCCTGCTGGCTGCCACCATCGAATTCCTGCACACCGCTACCCTGCTGCACGACGACGTGGTCGACATGTCCGGCATGCGCCGTGGCCGCTCCACCGCCAATGCCCTGTGGGGCAATGCGCCGAGCGTGCTGGTGGGCGACTTCCTCTATTCGCGCTCGTTCGAGATGATGGTCGAACTGGGCTCGATGCCGGTCATGCAGATCCTGTCCAAGGCCACCCGCGTGATTGCCGAGGGTGAAGTGCTGCAGCTGTCGCGGGTACGCGACGCCAGCACCACCGAGGAAGTCTACATGGAGGTCATCCGCGGCAAGACCGCGATGCTGTTCGAAGCTTCGACCCACAGCGCCGCCGCGCTGGCCGAAGCCACCGACGAACAGCGCGAGGCCCTGCGTACCTTCGGTGACCACTTGGGCGTGGCGTTCCAGCTGGTCGACGACCTGCTGGACTACAAGGGCGACTCGCAGACCCTGGGCAAGAACGTCGGTGACGACCTGGCCGAAGGCAAGCCTACCCTGCCGCTGATCTACACCATGCGCGAAGGCACCGCCGAACAGGCTGCGCTGGTGCGCCAGGCGATCCAGAAGGGTGGCCTGGAAGACCTGGAGCAGATTCGCGTGGCGGTCGAGGAGTCGGGTGCGCTGAAGTACACGGCGGAGCTGGCGCGTGACTATGTGAAGCGTGCCATCCAGTGCCTGGAAGTGCTGCCGGCCAGCGAATATCGTGATGCGCTGGTCGAGCTTAGCGAGTTTGCGGTCGCGCGTACTCACTGATAGACCGAGTCGTATTCTTCGCGGGCTTGCCCGCTCCCACAGGGACCGCGCAAGCCTCAAAGGTAGCGCAGATCCTGTGGGAGTAGGCAAGCCCGCGAATGCTTTTGTCCGGACATAATCACTTCTGAAAAAATACCTTATACAATTCGGGTTTTTAACCGCCCGTCTGTTTGTTTGAGGAACCGAAGTGAGCACTCTGCCACCCTGCCCGAAATGCAACTCTGAATACACCTATGAGGATGGCACTCAGCTGATCTGCCCTGAATGCGCCCACGAGTGGTCGGCCAGCGGCGACGCCGAAGCGGCCAGCGACGAGGTGGTGAAGAAGGACTCGGTCGGCAACATCCTGCAGGATGGCGACACCGTCACCGTGATCAAGGACCTCAAGGTCAAGGGCTCGTCCCTGGTGGTCAAGGTCGGCACCAAGGTCAAGAACATCCGCCTGTGCGATGGCGACCACGACATCGACTGCAAGATCGACGGCATCGGCGCCATGAAGCTGAAGTCCGAGTTCGTACGCAAGGTCTGATTTTCCAAAAAACCGGCAATTGGCGCTTGCTATTCAGGTAATAAGAATTATTCTCATTGTGACTGCTATCCAAGGAGAATAGCCATGACTTATCTGATCGACGCCTGGCTGGACCGCCCTCACCCCTACCTGCGCATTCTTCATCGGGAAACCGGCGAAGTGTGCGCGGTGCTTGAAGAAGAAGCGCTCGACGAGCTGCGCGACCAGGGCGACCTGGACATGAGCGGGCTGAACTCGAGTGAACCGGGGGTGCTCAAGGAGCTGGTGCGGAATCTGTTTCTGTTCTGCTATGCGCGGGCGTTGCGCCCCGGGGGGACAGACTGGAATTGAGGCCAGCAGGGCCGGCCTCATCGCCGGCAAGCCAGCTCCCACAAGCACAACACAGGGTTCGAATGCTGTGGGGATCTTGTGGGAGCGGGCTTGCCCGCGAATGGGCCGCAAAGCGGCCCCAGCGGCATTACAGAACGTCGAGCAGCTCGACGTCGAACACCAGCACGCTGTGCGGCGGGATGCTGCCAACACCTTGGGCGCCGTAGGCCAGCTCGCTCGGCACGTACAGGCGCCATTTGCTGCCAGCGTTCATCAGCTGCAGGGCTTCGGTCCAGCCAGCGATCACACCACCTACCGGGAATTCAGCCGGCTGACCACGGTCGTAGGAGCTGTCGAACACAGTGCCGTCGATCAGGGTGCCGTGGTAGTGGGTGCGCACGTTGTCTTCGCGGGTCGGCTTGGCGCCTTCGCCTGCGGTCAGTACTTCGAACTGAAGGCCCGAAGCCAGGGTGGTGATGCCGTCACGCTTGGCGTTCTCGACCAGGAATGCCTTGCCAGCAGCAGCAGCGGCTTCAGCCTTGGCGGCTGCTTCGGCTTGCATCACGTCGCGGATGACCTTGAAGCTGGCCGACAGGTCGGCTTCGCTGACGCGGCTGTCGGCGCCGTTGAAGGCGTCGGTCAGGCCGGCCAGGATGGCTTCCAGGCTGACGCCTGGTGGCGGGTTGTCGCGCAGCTGGCCGCCCAGCTGACGGCCGATGCCGTAGCTGACGCGAGTTTCGTCGGTGGACAGGTTGAGTTCGGACATTGTCGTGCTCCACTGCAGGGCGCAGTGAAGCCGCGCCCTTGATGAAAAGGGCGAGCAGCCTAGCACACTGGGGCGCTGCGAGCAGCTACCAGGCCGAGCGCTGGGAAATCGGCACCTTCAAGTCTTCTTCCGGGTGCGTGCCCATACCGCACATTTCGTCCTGCACCGACCAGTGCACCAGGTTCATCGAGACCATGGGGATGGTTTGCAGCAACTTGCGCGCGTCCTCCACCGAATGCACGCGCAAGCGTTCACCACGGGCATCGGACAGGGGGTGGGGGTGGCCTTTGATCCGGGCCTCGAGCAGGTAGTCACCGCCTTCGATGGCGATCAGATTCAGTTCGTCGACATGGCCAGCCCTGGCCTCGGTGTTGAGCTGATGCAGGTTCATGAGAGCACCTCGCGATGGGAACCACGCATGAGAGCTCATTTTTTGTACAGAAAGGGAGAATGCACAAGGCATGACTGACGCCGCTCGTCAGGTGGACCGTGCCGGCCTCTTCGCGGGCTTGCCCGCTCCCACAGGGATTGCGAAGAGGCCTGACAGGCTCAGTGCTTGGTCAGCTTGTCCAGGTAACCCATGCAGAATGCCGAGACCACGAAGGTCATGTGGATGATCACGTACCACATCAGGTAATCGGTGGAGATGTTCTGTGCATCCATGAACACCCGCAGAAGGTGGATGGACGAAATGGCCACGATCGACGCGGCAACCTTCATCTTCAGCGACGAAGAGTCCATCTTGCCCAACCAGTTGAGCTTTTCCTTGCTCTCGTCGATGTCCAGTTGCGAGACGAAGTTCTCGTAGCCGGAGATCATCACCATCACCAGCAGGCCGCCCACCAGCGACATGTCGATCAGTGACAGGATCACTAGGATCAGGTCGGCTTCGCTCAGGGCGAAGACGTTGGGCAGGACGTGGACCACTTCCTGGAAGAATTTCAGCGCCAGGGCCAGCAGGCCGAGGGACAGGCCGAAGTAGATGGGGGCGAGCAGCCAGCGCGAGGCATACATCGCGTTTTCGAGGATACGTTCCATGGAGGGTTGGGACTCATCAGGTGACTAAAAAGCGACGGCGAGTATAGCCAGCCACCTGTTACAGCAAAAGCCCGGTGAATGGGGCTGCTTTGCAGCCCAATCGCCGGCAAGCCAGCTCCCACAGGTTGATCACCGACCTGTGGCCTTTGCTTTACCTGTGGGAGCTGGCTTGCCGGCGATGAGGCCAGTAAAAGTTACTCAGGTCTCAGGATGAAACTGGTAATCCCCAAGGTTCCGGCAGCGCTCACCATTGATCCGCCGCAACTGCGCCTGCAAATGCAAACACCAGATCTGCGGATCCTCGGCCACCTGGTACCCATGCAAGGTCAGGCTGTCGACAATGGCATTGAGCACAGATTCGGCCACCAACGGCCCATGGAATGGCCCTTGGGCCTTGATCGCGGACGGTTGTTCACCGGCCATGCCGGCGGCGAACAGCAGCGTCCACATGCCGTTGTCCCCGGCCAGCGGACGGATGCTGCATTCGATGCGGGTCACCAGGCCCAGGCACTGGCGTGTGAGGCTGAGATTGCGCATGGCCGCGCCCCCTCCAAAAAGCCTTGTTCAGCCTGAACCTCAGGCTGTTTCCATCCTGAACGCTGATACCGTCCTTAAGTTCCAGCATAGAAGAACGGTACAGAAAGATGGAAAACCGGCGCTGAACGGTAGCACATCGCCGCCAGCGCCGGTTTCTTGACTCAGGCCGGCTTGGCCTGGGCAATTACCTCTTCCAGGCGTTCTTTCTCCGCCTTCTCGATTTCTTCCTCGCTGATCATCTCGGCAATCTCACGCAGGCGCTCCACCACCCGGGCGTTGACGCTGCCCTCGGTGAACTGGCCCTTGTCATCCAGCACACCGGCCTCCTCGCCCACCAGCAGGCTCAACGCCTCGTCGGCCTGGCTGACCGCGTACACGTGGAACATGCCGTTCTCCACTGCCTGCAGCACGCGCTCGTCGAGCATCAGCGTGGCGACGTTGGCACGCGGGATGATCACCCCCTGCTCGCCGGTCAGGCCACGCGCCTCGCACAGGCGGAAGAAGCCCTCAATCTTCTCGTTGACCCCACCCACCGCCTGCACTTCACCAAACTGGTTGATCGAGCCGGTAATGGCGAAGCACTGCTTGAGCGGTGTGCGCGACAAGGCCGAGATCAGCGTGCAGGCTTCGCCCAGCGAGGCGCTGTCACCGTCCACATAGCCGTAGGACTGTTCCAGGGCGATGCTCGCCGAGATCGCCAGCGGGAACTCCTGGGCATAGCGGCTGCCCAGGTAGCCGGTGAGGATCATCACACCCTTGGAGTGGATCGGCTGGCCGAGGTTGACCTCGCGCTCGATGTCGACGATACCGCTGCCGCCCGGGTACACGGTGGCGGAGATGCGCGCCGGCATACCGAACGCCGAATCCCCCACTTCCAGCACGGTCAGGCCGTTGCACTTGCCGATGGCAGCGCCTTCGGTGTCGATCAGGATGATGCCGGCGAGCATGTCGTCCAGCACCCGCTGCGAAACACGCCCGGTACGGGTGGCCTTGGCCTTGAGCGCACGCTCGATGTGCCCGGCGTCGGTCATTTCGTCACTGGCCAGCTGGCGGATGAAATCGGCTTCGCTGACCAGCTGGAACAGGTCGCCGATACGCGCCGACAGACGCGACTGGTTTTCTGCCAGGCGGGCGCTGTAGGTGGCCAGGCGCGCCACCGCGTCACTGGTCAGTGGCGCCATGCCCTCTTCGTTGGTGCGGGTGCGCAACAGCTGGGCGAACTGCTCCAGGTTCTCGTCGACCATGGGCATGTCTTCGTCGAAGTCCACCAGCACCCGGAACATCTCCTGGAAGTCCGGGTCGTGGTCCTGCAGCGCGTAATACAGCTGGCGCGAACCGATGATGACCAGCTTGATGTTCAGCGGGATCATCTGCGGTGTCAGGCTGACGGTGGCCACCCGGCCCAGCTCGCCCAGTGGCGACTCCATCTTCAACTTGCGCGACTGCAGCGCACGCTTGAGCGCGTCCCAGACGAACGGCTCGCCCAGCATCTTCTCGGCTTCCAGAATCAGGAAGCCGCCGTTGGCGCGGTGCAGTGCGCCCGGGCGCAGCTGGCGGTACGAGGTGTACAGCGCACCCTGGTCGGTGCTGTATTCGATACGGCCAAACAGGTTGTCGTAGGTCGGGTGCGGCTCGAACACCACCGGCGCACCGCCGTCGGCGTGGTGGCCGACCACCAGGCTTGGGGCGTACTGCTCTTCCAGCAGCTTGCGCGCGGCCGCGTCGGTCTTGCTGTCATCGACCAGTTGCTCGACCACGGTACGCAGCAGGTTCAGCTGCACCGACTGCAGGTAGGCGCAGACCGCAGCGTTCTCGGCGTACTTCTCCGACAGCGGCGCCAGCAACGGTTGCAGGGCCAGGGTGATGGTTTCTTCGTTGAGCTGGCGCAGTTGGTTGTTCGACTCGCGTTTCCATTGCGGCAGGCTGGCCAGCTCTTCGTTCAGGCGTTCCTCGAGCAGGGCAATATCCTCGTGGAACTGCTCGCGCACCTCTTCCGGCAACTGGGCGAATTCGGCTTCATCCAGCGCCTTGCCGTCGGCCATCGGGGTGAAGGCGACGTTGCTGGCGTCGCGGTACAGGGCCACGTCCTTTTCCAGCGAGGCGCGCTCGATCACATCCAGGGCGCGGTCGTAACGCTGGTTGAAGGCGCGGTCGATGGCGCCTTTCTTCTGCTGGTACGACGGGTGCTCGAACACCGCCGGGAAGGTCGACAACAGGTTGTCGATCAGCCCGCTCATGTCGCTGATGAACGCCCCGGCGCTGCCGGACGGCAATTCCAGCGCGCGGGGCTCACGGGTGTCATCGAAGTGGTTGACGTAAACCCAGTCGGCCGGGGTCTGCTGGCGCTTGCCCTCGGCCTTGAGGTAGCGCTTTACGAACGAGAAGCGGCCGGTGCCGGGCTCGCCCATCACGTACACGTTGTAACCAGGGCGCGGCATGGCCACGCCGAACTGCAGGGCCTCGACAGCACGCTCCTGGCCCAGGACTCCGCGAAACGGCTCCAGATCGTCGGTATTGGTAAAGGCAAACTGCTCGGGGGAGAAACGCCGGGTCAGGGCTTCAGGCGCGAGACGCAGGCGCGCAGCGACAGGATCGGGCATTGGGTTTCCTTACTTCGGCGGGGCAGATACGCAGCATTCTGGCGCTGCCCGCGCGCGCCTTGCAAGGCTCCACGGGACTTTATGTCGCAGCCGGTGCGGGTCATGTAACAGCAAATTTTTCGCAATCAACAACGCAACTCTTAGATCGTGCCTAAACTCCAAGCTGCGCGGGTGGGTGAAAAGCTTTCCCGACCTGGCAACCGAGTTGCCAGAAACCCTGACCCTTGGTTAAGTCAAATAGAGAACAAATGCTATGAAACGGATTCTTCTGGGTACTCTGTTCACCGTGGTCTCGATCAATGCCATGGCCGAAGCGCCAGGCGGCCCGAACTGCGGTTGGGGCAACATGCTGTTCGAAGGCCAGCGCGGCACTCCGGCACACTTCCTGGCTTCTACCACCAACGGCACCTCCGGTAACGCCACCTTCGGCATGACCTCCGGCACCAACGGCTGCTCGACCAAGGCCTCGCTGACCTACGGCGGCAAGTCCTGGTTCGCCATGAACGGCATGATGAATGAGCTTTCCGAAGACATGGCCATGGGCCAGGGCGAAGCACTGACCACCTATGCCGTGGTTCTCGGCGTGGCCCCGGAAGACCGTGGCTACTTCGCATCGGTCACCCATCAGCACTTCAACCAGATCTTCAGCAGCGCCGACGTCACTGCCGAAACCGTCCACAGCAACACCCTGGCTGTTCTGAAGAACGACCCACGCCTGGCCAAATACGCAACCGAGGCCTGAGTGCAGCTGCTCCCGCCCCGGCCCCGGGGCGGGTTTCGCCTTTTTTCGGCATCGTTAAGAAGTAGTTGCCCGACATGCTCAAACGCTTCGTATCCCTGGCGCTGTGTGCCTGCGCCCCTGTTCATGCCGCGCCCGTGCTGGACCAAGGCCGTGTCCAGCAACTGGCCAACACCCCCTACTGGATTGCCCTGGGCCATTACGAAACCGCCAAGCTGGGTGGCTGGCGCAGCTATGTGGACGATGATGCGTTCTTCCTCGCCGAGGATGGCGCGCACCACCCCGACCAGGAGCTGCAAGCCACGGTCGAAGCGCTGTACGCCCCGGCCAGCCTCGGCGACAAACATGCCCAGTGCGTATTCCCGGCGCGCACCCGCTGGCTGCGCGAACAGCTCGACCTGCAAGACTTGCCGCAACCGGACTGCCAGGAATTCACCACCTGGTACCAGTCGATCGACCCGCACAGTGCGGCGCTGATCTTCCCGGCGGCCTACCTGAACAGCCCGTCATCGATGTTCGGCCACACCTTGCTGCGCATCGACCAGTCCAACACCCGCAGCGACGACACCACGTTGCTGAGCTACGCGATCAACTTCGGCGCCTACATCGAAGGCAGCGACAACAGCATCCTGTACGCCTGGAAGGGCCTGATGGGCGGCTACCCGGGCCTGTTCGCGCTGATGCCCTACCAGGAAAAACTGTCCGAATACCGCAGCCTGGAAAACCGCGACCTGTGGGAGTACCAGCTGGACCTGACCCCGGAAGAAACCGGGCGCATGGTCGAACATGTGTGGGAGCTGAAGCAGGTCCAGTTCGACTACTTCTTCTTCGACGAAAACTGCTCGTACCGCCTGCTGGAGCTGCTGCAGGTGGCCCGGCCGAGCCTGGACCTGACCTCGCAGTTCCCGCTGACCGCCATCCCGACCGACACGGTGAAGGCCGTGAAGCAGTCCGGCATGGTCGCCAGCGAGACGTACCGCCCCTCTCGCGAACGTGAACTGCTGGCTCGGGCCGAGCCGCTCGATCACGACGAAAAGCGCCAGGTGCTGGCTGCAAGCGCCGACACCGCGCACCTGCAGAGCCCCGAGTTCAAGGCCCTCCCCCGCCAGCGCCAGGCGCTGGTGCAGGATGCCGCGTACCGCCTGGAGCGTTACCGCGCCAATGGCCAGGAGCGCGACCCCGGGCAGGCGAAACGCAGCTTCGAACTGCTGCGGGCAATCAACAGCAACCCGCCACCGCCCCTGCAGATCGAGCGCCCGGGCCTGCCCGAGGACGGCCATGACTCGCGCACCTGGCAGCTTGGCGTGGGCACCCGCGAAGACCGCGCCTACGCCGAATACGGCCTGCGCATGGCCTACCACGACCTGAATGACAACGCCTATGGCTTCCCGCTGGGGGCGCAGATCGAGATCCTGCAGCTGAAGCTGCGCCAGTACGAAGGCAATGACTGGCAGGTGCAGCGCCTGGACCTGGCCACCATCCGCTCGCTGACGCCGCGCAACGAGCTGCTCAAGCCTTGGTCGTGGCAGGTGGCCGGCGGGCTGGAGCGCGTGCCGGGCAAGCATGATGACGAAGTGCTGGTGAGCCATGTGAACGGCGGGGCAGGCGGCACCTGGCAACTGGCCGACGGGTTGCTGGGCTTTGCCCTGGGCACGGTGCGGGTCGAGCACCACAATGATTTTGCCCAGTTCATCGCCCCGGCGGCGGGCTTCAATGGCGGGCTGCTGTGGCGCAACGGGCTGGGCAACATGACGCTGGAGGCCAAGGGCGACTACTTCACCAATGGCGAGGTACGGCGCAGTGTGAGTTTGAACCAGCAGTGGGAGATCAGCCAGAACCTGGGGGTGCGGTTGAGTGCTTCGCGGGAATTCAGCCACCTGGCTACGGCGCAGAACGAGGTGATGCTTGAGCTGAAGTGGTACCACTACTGAGGCCGCTTTGCGGCCTTTCGCGGGCATGCCCGCTCCCACAGGTACTGCACTGGCCTCGAATCCTGGGGTGATCCTGTGGGAGCGGGCGTGCCCGCGAATGGGCCAGTGAGGTCAGCAGAGCAGTGTGAACCAACCGACTCTTTGACACTGTTTTAACGCCCCCCCGACAAATCGCCACCTAGACTTTCCAGTATCAACCGGAGGGTTTTGTGGTTATGTCGCGGTACTGGTTCGGCGTGTGCATGGCGTTGTTGCTGTCTGGTTGCGAAACCACCCACGAGCAGATGGTCAACCAGGGTTATCCCCCCGCCTATGCCGATGGCTTCCAGGATGGCTGCAGCAGCGGCCGCCAGGCGGCAGGGCTGATGGTCGGCGGTTTTCGCAAGGACGTGCCGCGCTACCTGCACGAGCGCCAGTACGAAAGCGGCTGGGACGACGGTTTTCGCCAGTGCCACGCCATGCAGAACAGCGAAGAACAGCGCCAGTACCACGAGCGCTTCTGGGACCAGCGCGAGCGCGACTGGGAGCAGGAAAAGGACCGCGATGCCGCACGCGCCTATCGCCACAACTGAGTCGCAAACGGACATCCCTTGAAACCGGCGGCCTGCGATGATGGTCTCCTGCACAAGGAGGCCACGCATGAGCCGAGCATTCGTCAACGAAGACCAGGCCGCCGCCCAGGCTGATCAGCCAGTCGAGCGACGGGTCAGTGAACAACCCAACTACGTGACCGCCAGCGGCCTGCGCCAGCTGCAGGAGCGCGTGGCCGAACTGAACACCCTGCGCAGCGAACTGCAGGCACAGGGCGAACGTGGAGACAAGCAGCGCCTGGCGGATACCGAACGTGACCTGCGCTACTTCAGCGCGCGGGTGCAGAGTGCCCAGGTGGTGCCGGCGGCGACATCGCGCAGCAAGGTGCAGATTGGTAGCCGGGTGCGGTTTGTCGATGCGCAGGATCAGGAGCAAGTGGTAAGGCTGGTGGGCGAGGATGAGGCGGATGCCGGGCGGGGGTTGATCAACTGGGGTTCGCCGTTGGGGCGGGCTTTGCTCGGCGCGGGGCCTGGGGATGAGGTGGTCTGGCGGCGGCCGGTGGGGGAGCAGGTGATCGAGGTGATCGAAATTGAAGGTGGGCCCTAGGGGTCGCTTCGCGCCCCATCGCCGGCAAGCGCGGCTCCCACAGGAAGCGCGCAGCTCTCAAGCCTTGTTCAGTACCTGTGGGAGCCGCGCTTGCCGGCGATGGGCTGCAAAGCAGCCCCTAGGGCCTCGAATCAGACCACGCCCTGCGCCAGCATCGCATCAGCCACTTTCACGAAGCCTGCGATGTTCGCACCTTTGACGTAGTTGATGCTGCCATCCGCCTCTTCACCGTAATGCACGCAAGCATGGTGAATCGACTGCATGATGTTGTGCAGCTTGCTGTCCACCTCACCGGCAGTCCACAGCAGGCGCATGGCGTTCTGCGACATCTCCAGGCCCGACACGGCCACGCCGCCGGCGTTGGAGGCCTTGCCCGGGGCATACAGAATGCCCGCTTCCAGGAAGATATCCACAGCCTCCAGGGTGGTCGGCATGTTGGCGCCTTCGGCCACGCAGATGCAGCCATTGCGCAGCAAGGTGCGGGCGTCTTCGGCGTCCAGCTCGTTCTGCGTGGCACACGGCAGGGCGATGTCGCACGGCAGGCTCCACGGGGTCTGGCCCTTGCGGAACTCCAGGCCGAACTGCGCGGCCAGTTCGCTGATGCGGCCACGCTTGACGTTCTTCAACTCCATCACCGCATCCCACTGGGCATCGGTCAGGCCAGCTTCGGCGTACAGGGTACCTTCGGAGTCGGACAGCGAAATCACCTTGCCGCCCAGGTCCATGACCTTGCGCGCGGCATACTGGGCCACGTTACCCGAACCGGAAACCGCCACGCGGCAGCCATCGATACGCTTGTCCTGGCGCTTGAGCATTTCCTCGGCGAAGTACACGCAGCCGTAGCCGGTGGCTTCCGGGCGGATCAGGCTGCCGCCGTAGGTCATGCCCTTGCCGGTCAGCACCGAAGTGAACTGGTTGGCCAGGCGCTTGTACTGGCCGAACATGAAGCCGATTTCACGGGCACCCACGCCGATGTCGCCGGCAGGGACGTCCAGGTCTGCGCCAATGTGGCGGTACAGCTCGCTCATGAACGCCTGGCAGAAGCGCATGACTTCGGCGTCGCTCTTGCCTTTGGGGTCGAAGTCCGAGCCGCCTTTGCCGCCGCCCATGGGCAGCGAGGTGAGGGAGTTCTTGAACACCTGCTCGAAGGCCAGGAACTTCAGCACGCCCAGGTTGACCGACGGGTGGAAGCGCAGGCCGCCCTTGTACGGGCCGATGGCGCTGCTCATCTGGATGCGGTAGCCGCGGTTGACCTGCACCTTGCCCTGGTCATCGACCCAGGACACGCGGAACAGCACGGCGCGCTCGGGCTCGACCATGCGCTCCAGAATGCCGGCCTGCAGGTAATGCGGGTTGGCCTCGAGGAATGGCCACAGGCTGCGCAGCACTTCTTCCACAGCCTGGTGGAATTCAGGTTGGGCCGGGTCGCGTTGCTTCAGGCGCGCGAGGAAATTGTCGACAGATTCGATCATGGTAGACATCTCACCAAGAGGATTGGACTTATTGGTTTTTTTCACGAATGTACCAAGAAGCAATCGCACCGGAATAGGGCGAAATGTCGTTTTTTTGAAATTATTTGGTGCGTTTTCTATAAGTGTATACAAAACCCGGGGCGGCGGCGGCTTCATTCGCGGGCGCGCCCGCTCCCACAGGTTCACCACAGGCCTTGGGTTCCAGGGGCTCCTGTGGGAGCGGGCATGCCCGCGAATGAAGCCAGCACCACTTTCCAGCCAGGCACAAAAATGGGGCCTCAAAGGGCCCCATTCTTGTGCATCAGAACACCGGCTTACTGGGCCAGCTTCTTGTGCCGTACACGGTGCGGCTGGGCAGCAGCATCGCCCAGGCGCTTCTTGCGGTCGGCTTCGTACTCGGTGTAGTTACCCTCGAAGAACACCACGTTCGAGTCGTCTTCGTACGCCAGGATGTGGGTAGCCACACGGTCCAGGAACCAACGGTCGTGGGAGATCACGATCGCCGCGCCCGGGAAGTCCAGCAGGGCTTCTTCCAGCGAACGCAGGGTTTCGACGTCGAGGTCGTTGGACGGTTCGTCGAGCAGCAGGACGTTACCGCCCTCCTTCAGGGTCAGGGCCAGGTGCAGGCGGCCACGCTCACCACCGGACAGGTCCTTGACGAACTTCTGCTGGTCGCCACCCTTGAAGTTGAAGCGGCCCACATAGGTACGCGACGGGATCTCGTAGTTGCCGATGCGGATCATGTCGGACCCGTCGGAAACCTGCTGGAACACGGTCTTGCCGCCGTCCAGGTCCTCGCGGCTCTGGTCGACGCAGGCCAGCTGCACGGTTTCACCGATCTCGATGCTGCCCGAGTCCGGTTGTTCCTTGCCCATCAGCATGCGGAACAGGGTCGACTTACCGGCACCGTTACCACCGATCACACCGACGATGGCGCCTTTAGGCATGGAGAACGACAGGTTGTCGATCAGCACGCGATCGCCGTAGCCCTTGGTGACGTTCTTGAACTCGATGACCTTGTCGCCCAGGCGCGGACCGGCCGGGATGTAGATCTCGTTGGTTTCGCTGCGCTTCTGGAATTCCTGCGACTGCATTTCTTCAAAGCGCTGCAGACGGGCCTTGGACTTGGACTGGCGGGCCTTGGCGCCTTTGCGCACCCATTCCAGTTCCTCTTTCATGGCCTTCTCGTGGGCGCTCTGCTGCTTGGATTCCTGCGCCAGGCGCTCGGACTTGGCTTCCAGCCAGCCCGAGTAGTTGCCTTCGTACGGGATGCCGGCGCCGCGGTCCAGTTCCAGGATCCAGCCGGCAACGTTGTCGAGGAAGTAACGGTCGTGGGTAATGGCTACCACGGTGCCCGGGAAGTCGTGCAGGAAGCGCTCCAGCCAGGCCACCGAGTCGGCGTCCAGGTGGTTGGTCGGTTCGTCCAGCAGCAGCATGTCTGGGGCCGACAGCAGCAGGCGGCACAGGGCCACGCGGCGCTTCTCACCACCGGACAGGTGCTCGATGCGTGCGTCCCAGGCCGGCAGGCGCAGGGCGTCGGCGGCAACGTCCAGCTGGCGCTCAAGGTTGTGGCCGTCGGCGGCCTGCAGGATGGCTTCCAGCTTGGCCTGCTCGGCGGCCAGCTTGTCGAAGTCGGCATCCGGTTCGGCGTAGGCCGCATAGACCTCGTCCAGGCGCGCCTGGGCGTCCTTGATCACGCTGACCGCTTCCTCGACCACTTCGCGCACCGACTTGTTCGGGTCCAGTTGCGGTTCCTGCGGCAGGTAGCCAACGTTGATGTCGGGCATCGGACGGGCTTCGCCGTCGAATTCCTTGTCGACGCCCGCCATGATCCGCAGCAGGGTCGATTTACCGGCGCCGTTCAGGCCGAGCACGCCGATCTTGGCGCCCGGGAAGAACGACAGGGAAATGTTCTTGAGAATTTCCCGCTTCGGCGGCACGACCTTGCTCAGCCGATGCATGGTGTAGACGTATTGAGCCATTCTGGATACCCCAGTCTAAAGGTTAAGAAATACCGGGCAGCCCACGTGAATTTGACCGGGCTGCCATTTCCAAAAAATTCGTTGTCTGGCGTCGCGCTGTTAATTTGGGCTGCAAAAACGCGTAAACAGCCTTCTCGCCATGAAAATGATCCGTTGCGCAGCTGGCGAGGATTGGCCGGGGGTCTGGATGCGGTCGCTGGGTGGTGCAACGCAGTGAAGCAGCCTTTTCCGCCCTACCTCATGTTCTCGCTTCAAAAAATCGACCTCGCCATGACGCTCAGAGCCGGCAGGCTGCTCGCTCCTGTGGCGCCTGCGCCAGTCGTCGCCGCTGCCAAGCTGGCTATCATCTCAACTACGTGCGACACGCTCAACTGTTCGCCTGCTGGGTGGCAGAAAGGTAGTCATGTTCATCATTGGATAAAGGGAGGCTGAGCAAAGCGGAGTACGCCCCTCTGGTATAGACCAAGACGGGGCTTGGCCTGCGGACTGAGCATCACCAGCGAAAAACGTGAATTTTTCATTGCCGTGGGCGAGCGAATTGCCCGCCTGCGCAAAGAACACGGCATCAACCACACTCTGTTGCGCAGATGCTCGATGCCCTGATCGCTCAAGCCACGACCAAAGCAAGCAGCGAAGGAAAGGAGATTTTGCAGTAAGCAGATAAAACAACCTGTTATGACTTTGCCACCTTCACGCCAACTAGTTTGCAAATTAAGATCAAATAAATCATTCCGCTGATAGACTTATTCCCACTAAACTGAATAGGATCTTTTGACCAAAAATTACGTTGCTGAGTAAAAACAGAGCCCGCCTCTGTAGCGTTCCCTATTCCTTTTGCACCACTTGAATTAGCTCATTAAAAGTGCCTCCACTGCACTTCGGTCAGTCGACCGGAAGAAAACCTCCAATTGATGCGCCTCATCTCGCCCCCAGTCAAGAGCCGCGTCGCGCAACACCTCCAGATAAACCTTCAGGTCATCTACTGGCACGTTTGGAATAACTTCATGCACAAGAACCACCTTGCTGCATGGAATCCATTCAAGATCTCTCAAACAGTCGTAGAGTGCATCCCAATTGAATCCAAAATACCCTGGAAGCCATAGCTGGTAATATAGCGCGCTTAACAGCTCTTCCGAGAGAGAAATTTTCGGATCAATACGGACATAAAAGACTTCCGCAGCGTCGAATGAGGGCGTGAGATCGGAGTACTTGAATGGCAGCACTTCCACTCCTTGTTTTATTTATTGATTGGGATAAATATCTTGTAATGATCTGCAGAGTAGTATATCTCACCACCCTTCCCAACAACTATCCGCTGAGGCCCTGGCCCTGAAACACCTCTATACGACCAATGGCTGGCGGCTCTCCGACCTCCCGACACAAGTCAGTTACTATTGAACCACCTTCATTTTGACCAAGAGCCCAAACAAAATTCGACCAAGTATTCATTACTTAATAAATCCTGCCTTGCGATTTCTTTCCACTATTTTTTGAACAGTTTCATCCACAAGCTTTGAATCATAACCTCGACTGTTCAAATTTGCTCGTAGTGCATCTGTGTCGCGACAAACTGCACCGTACAGATCCGCTGCGTCTTGCTGAATCTGAGCAGGTGTATTTTTTCCGCCATAGATAGGACCTGCAATATGTACATCTCGCGGTACCTCCACAGCATTAGAGTTTCGGTAGAGAGTCTTGGTTTCCAGCTCGGTAAGGGGACGGCCCAACTCTGCTTCCTTTGCTGTGCGCAACGCAGCAAAGGAAGGGCTATGGTCGTGCTCTAGGCCATCTCCAACAACTTCTCTTGCCTTAAGATTTTCCAAAAGCACACCACATTCAGCCTAAGCCTCTACATCTAAACTTGCCGCTTAATTCTCAAGGATAAATAAAGTCGATGCAAATTTTAAATTTAATCAAGTCCAAGGCCACCTCACAGCCACTCCACGCTGGCAGCCCTCCTGTCAGTTTATTCTCAACATACCAACGACGCAACTCCACTAAAAGATCTAAAATATCTGTATTGACTCGCCCGCCTGCCGTAAACCAGGCAACGTTACCTTGTTCATCAATGTAGTCATACTCATACTCACAGCTATCTAGCTCCTGGGATAGTTGTGCACGCATAATAACTTTACAGGCTCCATCGGGAGCAATCTCAAACAGAATACCCCCAATGTCATTATAGATATCATCATCACTACGCATCAATTTACGCCCGGTGAGTTTTTAAATAAAATTTCTTTTGGACGAGCAATACCTATTGAACACTGCACGTTAAAGCTTTCTGGCCGAACAGTATTGCCAAAATAAATAGTCTCAATCTTTACGTTAACTTGCTTTCCCTCCTTGAATGCGGACGCCCATGTATTCCCCATAGATTTCCAAGTACCTTTATTCAAGTTTCCATTCATGGGAAGGAGGTTCAACCTCTCCCCAGGTCCGCTGAATATACTAGGCTCCGTACGAAAAGAGATGTCGCAAACACCACATGGAACAAGCCAGTGAGACCATGGCGGCATAGCTTTTCGCGAGCTTGTCGAAGCGTGTGACGATGCGGCGATTCTCTTTCAGCCAGCCAAAAATGCGCTCAATGATGTTGCGCTGTCAGTTTGGGCCGATCAAACAGTCTGGGTAAGCCAGGCTTGGGTTTGCGCTTCATTGAGCGCATCGGGAGGACGGGTTGCATACGGTACTGGTCGCAGTAACGGCGCAGCGTTTCGGCGTCGTAGCCCTTGTCGGCGAGCAACCATTTGCGGCGCTTGCGCGGGCGGCCACGTTGGTTCGATGGAATGCTGACTTCGTCCAGCAGTGGTTGTGCGTAGCTGATGTCACTGGCTTGACCGCCAGAGAGGAGGAAGCGCAACGGTGTCCCGTTGGCGTCGCAGAGCAAGTGGATCTTAGTTGTCGGGCCACCGCGACTGGGGCCTAGAGCGTGATCGGCAGGTTCGTCAGGCCCCCTTTTTTCCGAGCGCCAGATGAGGCTCGGGTTGCACGTACTGCGGTCGAGACGATCATCCAGGTTTGCAGATCAATCAAGCCTTGCTCATTCAATCTCAGGGGTAAGCGTTTGAGCATCTGATCGAATGTCCCCTGGTTTCGCCATCCGCGAAACCGTTGATACACCGTTGACCATGGGCCGAAGCGCTCCGGCATGTCTTGCCACGCAGCGCCCGAGCAGAGCACCCGGAGCACGCCATCGAGCATCAGGCGGTCGCTTAGACGCGGTCGCCCCCGACCATGAGTTTCGATGAAGAGATCAGAGACCACATCCCAGGCCTCGTCCGAGAGTTCGTAACGCTTTGCCATCACAGAACTCCGTTCCGTAGATGGCCGGAAACCCTACAGAATTTCAGCTTCCGAAGGGCGGCAATTGGGTTTCGAGGCAACCTCACCTGCGCCTTTTGCACCAACCGACCCCTAGGTTTTTATTTCTTCAATCCCACCAAGTGCTTAAATGGCCCCTCATCTAAATCAAACCCTAGATCTGTGATAAGTCTAACTGCCTCCTGGTACTCGTCGTCCGTAATAGAAATATCAAATTCACAAATGTGATCGCATAGTATCTCAAAGGCTAGGCCTTCCTCATTGTACGCGACATAGTCCAAAGCCCCTTGGAGCAGGCCAGCTTCCAATCGGCCGTCGAATTTCTTCCCGAATTCAATAATACGATCTGCAAACATAAAATTTACCTAATAGGTTTATAAGGCGGGACAGGAGCATCATCAGGAAACGCGGTAACCACCTTCCCAGTAGCTGGTTGGTATACAACTCGCATACGTACACCATCACGAGTTTCATAAGCAACCCATTTGGCAGGATCTCCCTTAGCCGTATAAGCCCCACCGGTTCCTGTTTGCGCGTACCACCAATCGCTGCCCGACAGCGCATAGACATCAAGGAAGCTCGCGTCCGCGTCGCTCTTCTGCGCGTCCACTACCCCCCTCATCATCGCAAGGGCGTAATCCGTTACCAGAAGTTCGTATTCCGCTTTGCTCAGCCTGCCGCTCTGGTACAGCTCAACAAGCTTTCCCCCAGCCTGTTTCTTCTGCTGCCGGTACTCATCACGAATGCCAACCTCGCAGCTGCCATTTCCACCACAGGCTTTATACCGCTCGTGCAATCATCAATGCTGCCAATACCGGCAAAAAATCTATTTTGCAAGTTTGGCTTTCAAGACTGCCCGATCAATCATGCCATCAGTAATGTAGGGTACAAAACCAAGCCTGTCTCCCATCTCAAAGCTCTTCTTGTAACCGTCCAATCGTTCAACGTCACCAGCTATTGCCAATGCAGCCAAGTGCCGAAGGGGCATCGCGCCTTTACTGTCAGTCGGCAGACTTCTATAAACCATCAGGCCGGACTCAATATTTTGAGAGCGTGCCCAAGACATGGCTTTCTCAGACATCCTGAGAACATCATCACTAGAGAATTCAGGCAACTTCTCTGGAGGCTCATTACTGACTATTACCGGCGAATATCCGCTCCCCTCTCCCCGCACAAACGCAACAGTTTCCGAGAATTCTTTGGTCGAAACCGATGGCATAAGTGACACCCGAAAATGATCCGAGCGCTTCTTCACAGACGGGATTACTTGAAGTTTAACCCCATCAACATCTGTCACGCAAAAATAATCCCCGACTTCATCCTTGCTACAAACCCAGCCCTGCTCCGTCAAAATTGAAGCCACATCTTTTTCCTTCATAACTTAGCACCAGGAAAATTCATTATCTCAATAGGGATACCGTTAGGATAACCTTGATCCTTTAGTGGTACGCCTGGCGTGAGGCCAAAACTTTCGGCAACTTTCCCCCTTGGAATTGAAGCCCCATCTTTTATTTGAGGGAAAATTTCTGACTGACGAATACTCAAGTCCGCGCCCCCTGTCTTAACCTCAATAATTCTCAAGGTCCCATCCGGTGCTTCGGCCACGATATCTGGCCTACAACGACCAGTTCCGCAGGAGCTACCGAATGATATTTCCTTTTCGCTGACTCTGAACCCTTGAGACGAAAGTTGATCCTTTATGTCATCCACCATATTCAAGTGATGATCATAGTGATCTTTGATGGTGACTTTCGGATCTGTTGCAGTACCTTTTGCACCGCTGGTAGCTTTGCCTAGTATCACTACCGCCGCTAATTTTACTACATCATCCCGCGTAGCACCTTTATCGACAAGGCTAATGATCCCTGGCACATCCACCGGCGCCAAGGTCGAGCCGAGCAAGCCGTCCTGACGTGCCCGTTCATTGATTGCCTCTTCAGTTAACCCTTGCCGTCTCCATTCCGCAATCAGCTCACTCGCTCTGATCGCGTTCACATACGGATTCGCAACAACGCCCATTGGCGACCAATCGCTGCCCGACAGCGCGTAGACATCAAGGAAGCTCGCGTCCGCGTCGCTCTTCTGCGCGTCCACTACCCCCCTCATCATCGCAAGGGCGTAATCCGTTACCAGAAGGTCATATTCCGCTTTGCTCAGCCTGCCGCTCTGGTACAGCTCAACCAGCTTTTCCCCAGCCTGCTTCTCCTGCTGCCGGTACTCATCACGAATACCAACCTCGCAGCCGCCATTTCCACCACAGGCTTTATACCGCTCGTGCAACTCATCAATACTGCCGATACCGGCGGCCTTGAGCTTCTCATACAACGCCCGGCTGGCGGCATCCAGCCGTTCAACGCCGTATTTGTTCGCCAGCAGGTTGTTTTCAACCGCGTTACGGCCCGCACCGGCACCCGCGACAGCCCCAGCGCTATTACCTTCCACCAGACCGCCCGAAAGCCCGGCCGCTAGCGTCGACAGCGCCGAAACGGTCTGTTTCTGCTCTTCACTGAGCGAGTTGCTATCGCTGGTGCCATACAACTGCTGAGTGATCAGGCGGGCAACCAGTTCGCCGCCGGCCGCACCCGCTGCCCCGGCTGCCGCCGAGTTGCCCTGCGCTTGGGCGACAACGGCACCCAACACTGCGTGGGCCATGACGTTGAGTGCAGCATTGTCACCAGTGGATTTCTTGATCACCTGCGCGAGGTACGGTGCCGATGCGCCTGCCAGCGCAGAACCGATATCACCACCCGCCAACCCTTGCAGTGCCGCTGTCACGGCCTGGGTCACGCGCTGGTAATCACCACTGGTGCCATACTTACCCATGATTCGCTGGTAAGCCTCGGTGGCGACCAGTTGTTTCTGGTACGCCTTCACCGCCTCCTTGCTTGCCCCTTCACCCGGCGCCACGATGCCGTGTGCTTCAAGTTCCGCACGCGCCTCCTGGTCAGCCTTCAGCTGCCCTTGGGTGCGGACGATGTCCGATACCTGTGTGCCGATTTCGCCAATAAGCTGAACCTGCTGCAGGCGCCGCTGTTCCTTCTCCTTGTCGAAGATCGGGCTGATGCTGTCGTTGGCATGCTCGACGTCGTGACTGAGGCTGGTCACATCCTGCTGCTGCCGGCCCGGGTCTCGGATTTCCAGCGTGCCTTCGGAAATGGCCGAAGATGTGGTGCCGCTGGCGCTGCCGCTGTGGTTATAGGCGATCAACGTGCCGCTTGGCATGTTGCTGGTGAAGGTGTCAGCACCACCGTTGCCACCGCTGATGCTGGCGCTGGCCAACTGGCTCTTGAACTCGGCCTTGTTGGCGATATCGCTCCAGCCCAGGGTGCCGGTGCTCAGGCGGTTCTTGTCGGCGTCGGCAGTACTGGCAATGACGCTGCCGTCAAGCTGGGTGTGCTTGCCCACATCGACCTGATAACCGCCCTTGCCGGCGAACAGACCGGTCTGCTCCTGCACGCTCTGGTAGTTGGAGTCGAGCTTGGTCTTGCTGACGCTGAGACTGCCGCTTGCCCCGCCCGCGCCGATGATGGTGACGCTCAACCCACCGCTGACATTGGCCTGTTTGGACTTGTAGTTGTCGGTGTCCTGCAGGCTTTGCAGCGTCAGGTCGCGCCCTACGTCGGCGGTGATTTTCGCGGCGTTGACCTGGGCCCCTTTGAGCGCCGTGTCCCGCCCGCTGAGCAGGGTCGCCTCATTGCCGGCGTCCAGTGTGGTTTCGGTCCAGGTCGTGCCGTTGCCTTTCTCGTTGCCGGCACCCTTGTTGGCATTGGCGAAGATGCTGAGACCGGCACCTTCGGAACCTACACCAATGCTGGCGCCGATGGCGCCGCCACTGCTGCTGTTCTTGCCATCGAGCTTTTGCGTATTGGCAGCAGCCTCAAGCTGGATGTCGCGTTCGGCGGACAACAGCAGGTCATTGCCGGCCTTGAGTTGACTGCCTTGTACCCGGATATCCCCGCCGCTGCCGGCCCCGTTGCCGGTGGCCACAATGCTCAGGTCGTTGCCACTGGTCAGGCTGCTGCCCTGGCTGACGGTCTGTTCCTGGGTCTGCCGCGAGCTCGACTTCTGCCCGCCCAGCGATAAGGCGATACCTACGAACTGGCCAGCATTATCCGCCGTCATGCCACCGCTCTGCTGGGCAGCCTGCCAGGCCTGAACACCGGTCAGCCCGGCCTTGATACCTTGGAGTGCAGAAAGCCGGCTGTCCTCTTCCCGGGTCGCTTGCTTGGTAGTCTGGTAAGCGGTGTCGATGGCACTGCCAACCGTACCGGACAGCGCCAGGGTCAAGCCGCTGCTCTTGCTCTTGGACGTCTGCTCGCTGGTGTTGTGGTTTTCAGCAGCAACGATCTCGACGTTCTGCCCGACCAGGGTGATGTCCTTGCCGGCGACAACCTCCGACCCCTTGATACCCAGGTCCTTGCCCGCCTCGATGGTGACATTGCCCAGCACGCTGCCAATGGTGCTGGCCTTGGCGTTCTCACTGGTGCTGGTCGAGGTTTTCTCCAGGCTGGTCGAGCCCAACGTGAAGCCGATGCCTCCACTGCTGAGCAGGCCCGATTTCTTCTTCGAGCTCGAGTGGCTTTGCTCGAACGTTTCGGTCGCGCTATCGATCTGCACGTTACGGCCCGCCAGCAGGCTGGTGTCGTTGGTGGACACGATGCTGCTGCCCGACACGCCGATATCCTGCCCGGCGCGAACGACCACCGTGTCACCACTGACCGACGAGCCCTGCTGAGTGATGGCCTTCGAACTGTCGATCCGGGCCTTCTGGCTGCTGGATAGCCCGGAGTGGCTGGTCTTGGTCTTGCGGTAGTAGCTGTAGTCGCTGTTCTCCTCAGCGACCAGCTGTACATCGCCACCGGCATAAAGGTAGGCCTCATCACCCGCCGTCACGCGGCTGGCGCTCAGTGCCAGGTCGTCGCCAGCCTTCAATGCCACATTGCCGCCAGCCACCACGGTGCTGCCCACCTGCTGGACATGGTCCTCCTGGCTGGTGACTTTCCGGGTCTTGCTCGCCGAGTGCTGCTCGTTGGCGGCCGCTGCCAGCTGCAGATCGCCCGTCGCCGCCATGGCCACATCCCGCTTGGCCTCGATCGCACTGGCCACCGCGCTGATATCGCGCCCGGCGCTGACGCTCAGGTCACGCCCGGCCTGCACGCTCGAGCCGTTCTGGGTCACGCTGCTGTCGGTGTGGCGCACGCCGCGGTCGTTGACCACCACCTGCTCGACCGAGGTCAGCTTCACATCGCGGCCGGCCTTCAGGCTGGTGTCGGCAGCGCTGCTGAGCACGCCGCCGTTGTTGCTCAGGTCGCGCCCGGCGTTGATCGCCAGGTTGTTCGCGGCTTCCACCCGGGCGGCGTTATCGACAAAGTCGCGCTGCTGGGCGTAGCTGCCGTTGCTGCTCTGGTGCGAAGTCAAAGTGCGTTCGTTGATCACGTCACGCACGGCGGCGAGGCTGACGTCGCGCCCGGCGATGATGCCGCCGGCCTTGTTCACCAGATCGTTGCCAGCCAGCAGGTCGAGGCGGTTGCCAGCCTCGACCAGGCCGCTGTTCACCATGTTGTTGCCGGCCTTGGCCGACAGGTTGTTGCTGGCGCGCAGGGTCCCGACGTTGTCGAGGTTCTGGCCGGCGATCAGGTTGACGTCGTTGCCGGCGATCAGAGCGCCGTTGGGGGCCAGACGGTTGTTGCCGTGCGCCAGATAGAGCACTGGCACCAGCACCTGCTCGCCATTCACCTCGGCGGTTTCCAGCCAGACGATGTCATGGGTCAGCGCCGCCACCTGTTCGGAGGTGAGGCTCACGCCCACTGCCAGGTTGAGCTGTTGCTTGCTCTGGATGGCATTGTCCATCAGGTACTTGAACAGCTGTTCGTCACTGTTCTGGCCATCGATAAAGCGTTGCCCGGTGCGGGCGACCACGGCCTGCTGGATCAGCTTCTGCTCGTAGAAGCCATCGCCCAGGCGCTTGGCACTTTCATCCGGGTCGTAGCCAAGGTTCGCCAGCAGGTAGTCGGAGCTCATGAACTGCTTGAGGTCGGTGAGCACCGGGTTGGTTTCGATCAGATACTTGTGCGGATTGCTGCGCACGCTGCTGTCGGGCAGGCCTTGCACGCGCTCGATGGTGAGCGGGCCTTGGCCGTTGAGCGTGGAGGCCTGGCTGATGCGGTCGTCCACCGCCGAGCGGCCGGGCAGCGCGGGGCTACCGGCGTTCCCGGGCAGGCTGGTGTCGACGGCGCTGGCACTACCGGCGACGTTCGCCTGGGTGCGATCGGCCGTATTCAGCGTGGTGCTGCTGCCTGCCGCTTGGTCGGCACCGCGGATGCTGACCGTGCGCCCCTGGGCCAGCGGCAAGGGTTGCTGGCGCTGCGCGACGCTCAGGCTGGCGCCGCCCATGCTCCAGCTTTGCGGGCCGCTGGCGGTCGTGCTGCCGGCCTCGCTGCTCAAGCGGAACAAGCCGTTCTGCCCAGTGGGTAGGCTGAAGCCGGGCAGCGCCAACGGGTTGACCTGTTGTTGGGCGAGGTCCGGCGGCAGCTGCTGGTTGAGTGTGATGCGGGTGGAAAACGCCGTACCGGGTGCGGTGGTATCGGTACGCGCGCCGCTACCGATGTAGGCGTAACCCGGGCGCACGACGCTGTTGTCGATGCCGTTGCCGGCGGTGATGTTCACCGCGCCATTGGCCTGCATGATGGCGGCATAGCTCTGGTCGCCAGCCGCTAGTTTGCGGGTGCTGCCAAGGCTCACCAGCTCCGCTTCGGTCATGCCGATGAACCTGGCCAGGTCAGCTTGCAAGCCACCCAGGTTGGCAGGGTCGTAACCAGCGCTCTCGTACCAGTACTTGCTGGTGATCGAGCTGGCCAGCTGGTACCAGGCCCCGGCGTTGCGGGTACGTTCGGAACGGAAGATGCGGGTGGTTTCGGTCTCGCCGGTTTCCACACCGCTGTTGGTCAGGTTATCGACGCTGGCCACCAGGTTACCGGCAGCGGCGATGGTGCTGCTGCTGTTGAGCAGGTCGCCGCCCCGGATGGTCAGGTTGCCGCCGGTGGTGATGCTGGAGGCGGCACTGGCGTCGGTCACCTCGAACTTGTCACGCTGGACGATCTCCCAGACGTGGTTGCGCTTGCCGCCGCAGTCGCCGGCGTTGTAGCCCTCGATGCAGGCCACCTCGCCAACGCGGGCGGTGTAGAGGCCCTTGTTGTCGGTCTGCAGCACCGCCCGCACGTTCTGAATGGTGCTCGCTGCCAGGCTCATCGACAGGTCGCTCTGCAGCGAGCCGGAACGGTTCACGATGCTGTTGGCCAAGCCGCCCTGGCCATCCCGGTCGATGGTCAGGGCGCCCAGGCTGTAGACGTCGGCATAGCTGTTGGTCAGGCTGGCGACCCGCAGGCCCATATCCCTGCCGCTGAAAATCAGGCCCTGGTCGCTGTTGACCAGGGCGCCGGTGGTCACGCTCAGCGCTTCGCCGGCACCCAGCGTGCCTTGGTTGTTGACGCCGCCTGCCACGAGGGTGAAGCCGGTAGCAGACGTCAGGCGGCCGGCACTGTTCAACTGCCCGACTACCGAGAGGCTGGTGGTGCCACCGCTGGCGATGCTGCCGGTGTTGCTCAGGTTGACCTGTGCGGCGCTCAGGCCAAGGTCGCCACGGCTGGTCAGGCGGCCGTTGCCGGCGTAGGTGCCAGCCAGATCGAGGCTGAGGCTGCCGTCACTGGCGATCAGGCCGTCGTTGCTCCAGTCGCTGCCGCTGCCGACCAGCGCTTCGCTGGCCAGCAACTGGCCGTTGGCGGTCTGGCTGAAGTTGCCGACATTGAGCGTCAGGCGCCCGGCCTGGATAACGTTGCTGTTGCTCCAGCTGTCAGCGTTGAGGGTGAGGCCGCCCCGGGTGACGATACTGCCGCCGGCGCCCGTGACATTGGCTGTGCTGATGTCGAAAGTGCCGCTGCCCACGTGCAGCAGGCTGCCGCCAGCGTTGAGGAAACTGCCAACGCCTAGGCTGAGGTCGCTGTTGGCGGTTTCCAGCGTGCCGTTGCGGTTGTCGAACGGGCCGCCGATCTGCAGGCGGGTGGCGCCGCTTGTGCCCAAGGCACGCAACTGGCCGGTCTGGTTGTCGAGGCTGGCCGCCTTGATGACCAGGGTACTGTCGCTTTCAATGATGCCCAGGCGGTTGTTCAGCGCACCGCTGAGGCCCAGGTCGATGCGTTGGCCGGCGATCTGGCCATCGTTGTCGCCGCTGTTGTCGAAATTGCCACCTGTAACCTTGACCAGCCCTTGGGCATAAAGGCCGCCGTTGCGGTTGTCGAAATCGGCGGTGCTGACCAAGGCATCGCCAGCTTGTGCAGCAATTCGCCCGCCATAGTTGTCGATGCCACCCAGTACCTTGAGGTCGAGAGCCTGGGCCTGGGTGACGCCACCCTGGCGGTTGTAGTTCAGGTCATAACCGTTGTTCAGCACACCGCGCAGGTCGGCGACCAACTTGCCTTGCAGGCTGGAAAGCACGCCGCCACGGTTGTCCAGGTTGCCGGCCGTGACGTCGAGGTTGCCAGCGTCGGCCAGGATACGGCCACTCTGGTTGTCGACATCACCGGTCACCAGTTGCAAGGCACCCTGGCTCTGCAAAGTGCCCTTGGTGTTGCCAAAGCTGGCGGCACGCACATCGGCGCCGCCGTTCTGGCTGTAGATCAGGCCGTCGGCGCTGTTGAGCAGTTGGCCGTCAACGCCCAGGGTCAGTTGCTGGCTGGCCGCCACGGTACCGCGATTGCGGTTGTCCAGGCTGCTGGCGAACAGGCTCAGCAGGCCCTGACTCGCGATCTGGCCACCCTGGTTGTCGATTTGCGTGGCATTGTCGATGCGCAGGGGGCCGGCGCTGGCAAGCTTGCCGTTGTTGTTGGCAAGGGCGCCGAGCAGCTTGAGGGTGACGGCCGCATTGCCAATCAGGCTGCCGGCGCTGTTGTCCAGGCTACCGGCATTCACATCGAGTGCCTGACGGGCGCTGATGCTGCCGGCGCCGTTGCCCAGGGCCATGGCGTTGAGGGCCAGCGCCGCGCCGCTGTCGATCAGGCCACCCTGGCCGTTGTTCAGCAGCCCGCTGATGGTCAGGCGCTGCGCGCCGCCACTGGACAGGATGCCGGCACCACTGTTATCGAGGTTCGCCGCTGCCACGTTCAGGGTTTGCTGGCTGACCAGCGCGCCACCCGCGCTGTTCTGCAGGTCGCCGCTGACTGCGGCGTCCAACGCGCCATCGCGGCTGGACAGGGTGCCCTGGTTGCGGTTGTCGAGGCTGCCCAGATTTACGCCCAGGCCTTGCCAGCCCGAGACCAGTCCACCCTGGTTCAGCAGGCGCTGGGCGGTGACATTCAGCTGGCCGCTGCTGATCAGCTTGCCAGCGCTGTTGTCCAGGGCACGGCCGGCCAGGGCAAGGTCCTGCCGCGAGGAAATTTCACCGCCGCGGTTGCTCAGGTCGCGCAGGCGGTCGAGGGCCAGCGGGCCATCGGTGGTGATCAGGCCACCATCGTTGTTCAGGTCGCCAGTGGCACTGCCGAAATCGATGCGAATGGCGTTGCCCAACAGCGAGCCTGCCTGGTTGTCGACAGCGTGGGCTGCAATGTCCAGCAGGCCAGCGGCGTTGATCAGGCCTTGCTGGCTGTTGTTCAGGCTGTCGGCCAACTGCAGGTCGAGGCCACCACGGCTGGTCAGCGTGCCACCGGTATTGTCCAGGCTTGCAGCACGGGTATGCAGGGTTTCGGCAGCGACCAGGCCTTTGATGTTTTGCAAGGCCTGGTCGATACGCAGGGTCAGCGCCTGATTGCTCAGCACCTTGCCGCTGCTGTTGTCCAGGCTGCGAGCAGCCAGGGTGACGGCCTGAGCCGAGGAGATCTCGCCGCCCTGGTTGTTCACCCCATCGAGGTTCTTCAGCACCAGCATCGGGGCGTTGATCAGCCCGTGGCGGTTATCCAGCTGGCCATGGTTGAGGTCCAGGGTCAATGCGCTGTTGCTGAACAGCTGTCCACCTTGCTGGTCAAGGCCGCTGGCGTTGACCAACAGGGCGCCGACGCTGGCAATTCGGCCGCCATCGCGGTTGCTCAGCTGGCCGGTGATCAGGCCCAGGCTGGCGCCGCTGTCGATCCGGCCTTTGCGGCTGTTGTCGAGACTGCCGGCGTCGATGCTGGCCGGCCCCTTGGCGCTGATGGTTCCCAGGTCGGTGTTGGTGACCTGACCCGCGCTCAGTTGCAGCGCCGCATCGGTGACCAATTCCCCGCCCTGGTTGAGGACGTTGCCGGTGTGCTTGAGGGTCATCGCCCCCGCGCTGGAAACACTGCCGCCGCGGTTGTCGAGTGCGTTGCTCGCCAGGCCCAAGCTACCTTCGGCACTGATCAGGCCCTGACGGTTGTCGAGTGTGCCTTGTAGCGTGGCATCGATGGCGTGCTGGCTGAGCAGCAGGCCGCCGACGTTGTCCAGGCTGTTGCCGGTCAAGCCTAGCCCGGCCTTGCCCGAGAGCATGCCTTTGCTACGGTTGATCACCTCGGCGACGGCGACTTGCAGCTTGCCGTCGGCCAGCACCTTGCCGCCGTCACTGTTGTCCAGGCGGGTACCGCCGAGGATGACGTCTGCCTTGCTCGACAGCTCCCCGGCGCGGTTGTCTACCGCCGCCACCTGCAAGTCCAGGCCCTGGCTCGCACCGATCAGGCCACCCTGGCGGTTGTCGAGCTGGTCACCGGACAGTTTCAGGTACCCAGAGGCAACCAGCACACCGGCCTGGTTATCGAGGGTACCAATTCGCGCTTGCAACTCGCCCGCAGCGGAAACCTGCCCCTGCTGGTTCAGCAGGCTGCCGGCCTGCATGTGCAGGCGATCATCTGCGATCAGCGTACCGCCCTGATTACGCAGTTCGCCGTCGACGGCCAGGCCCAGGCCGGCGCGGCTGCTGATCAGGCCCAGGTTGTTGTCTAGGCTGGCGCTGCGCAGGTCCAGGCCACTGGCCGCTACCAGGCCCTTGAGGTTGTTAAGTGCCTGGTCGATGCGCAGGGTCAGGCCTTGCTGGCCGATCAGCCGGCCGTTGCTGTTGTCCAGGCTGCGTGCTGCCAGGGTGAATGCTTGGGCACTGGAGATTTCGCCTTGCTGGTTATCCACCTTGGCAAGGTTGTTCAGCACCAGCAGTGGCGCGTTGATCAACCCCTGCCGGTTGCGCAGCTGGCCGTGGTTCAGGTCGAGGGTCAGCGCAGTTTTGCTGAACAGTTGGCCACCGTCCTGAGCGAGGCCGGTGACGCTGGCGACCAGCGCCTTTTCACTGGCGATGCGGCTGCCCTGGCCGTTATTGAGCTGGCCGGCCTCAAGGTCGAGGCGGTCGCCACTGACCAGTTGCGCGCCCTCGCCGTTGTCGAAGGTGCCGGTAACGACCTTGGCCGCGCCTTTGCTGCTGAGCAAGCCGGCCTGGCCGTTGTCGAGGCTTTGGCTGGTCAGCGCCAGACCGGCGTCGGTAGTGATCGAGCCGTTGCGGTTGAGCAGCGTGCCGGCGCTGGTCAGCGAAAGGCCGGCAGCGCTGGAGAGCTTGCCGCTGCTGTTGTCCAGCTTGCCGACGGTAACGCCCAGGCGCCCTTCGGCACTGATCAGTCCCTGCTGGTTGGTTAACCCGCCAACCAGGCCAACGTCCAGGTCGCCACCACTGACCAGACGCCCTTGGCCGTTGTCCAGCTGCTGGCCGCTTAGGGTCAGCGGCCCGGTGGCCGACAGAAGGCCCAGGTTGCGGTTGAGCACCTCGGTCATCTGCAGTTGCAGGGCGCTGCCGGCCAGGACCTTGCCGCTGTTGCTGTTGTCCAGGCGGGTGCCTTGCATGGCCAACGCCTTGGTGGTGGAGATTTCTCCGCCACGGTTGTCGATTTCGGCAACATTCAGCCGTAACGCGCTGATGCCACCGATCAAGCCTTTGGCGCGGTTGTCCAGGTGGCTGCCGGCCAGCAACAGGTCGCCCTGGGCAACCAGCTCGCCACCTTGGTTGATCATTTGCCCGAACTGGGCCACCAGTGTGCGCTGACTGGAAATACGACCGCCGCTATTGTCCAGGCTGCCGGCTTGCAGGCGCACCGGCCCGGCGGCGCTTAGCAGGCCACCACGGTTGTCCAGTTGCAAACCCTTGTAGCTGAGTGCGGCCAGGCTGTTCAGCAGCCCTTGCTGGCGGTTGTCCAGTTGCTCGACATTCAGGCTCGCCTGCTGGCCGGCGCGCAGTTTGCCGGCACGGTTGTCGAGTTTGGCCGCGCGCAGGTCGATGTTGCCTTTGGCGCTGATCTCGCCTTGCTGGTTGTCCAGCAAGTGGGTGACCTCGGCGCTCAGGCCCGCGTCGCTGACCAGGTTGCCGGCCTCGCGGTTGTCCAGGCTGGCGGCCTGCAGGTGGACGCCCCCGGCCGATCCGAGCAGGCCTCGGCGATTGTCCAGGGCGTCGCCCAGCGCTACCTGCAAGGCCGCATCGCCGGTGACCTGGCCACCGCGGTTGTCGAGGCTGCCACCTTTGAGAGTGGTGGTACCGACGCTGGAAATCTCGCCTGACTGGTTGTTGCTGTTACCGGTCACTTGCAGCGCCAGGTCGGCACGGCTGGTCAGGGTACCCGCATGGTTATCCAGGCTGGCGGCACGCACATTGATGCCGTTAGCGGAAACCAGCCCGCCGTCGTTGTTCAGTGCCTGGTCCAGATGCAGGCTCAGGTTCTGGTTGCCGAGCAGCTTGCCAAGGCTGTTGTCGAGACTGCGCGCCACCAGCGCAAACGCTTGGGCGCTGGAGATTTCGCCCTTGTGGTTATCCACCGTGTCGAGGTTGTTCAGGGTCAGGCGTGGCGCATTGATCAGGCCACCCTGATTGTTCAGGTGGCCTTTGTTCAGGTTCAGGCTCAGCTCGCTGACGCTGGTCAGGCTGCCGCCGTTGTGCTGGTCGAGGCCCGTGACACTGGCGCTTAGTGCCTGGTTACTGGCAATGCGCCCGCTGTCGCTATTGTTTACCTGGCCAGCGTTGAGGTTCAGGGTCTGCAGACTGGTCAGCTGGCCACCACGGTTATCCACCGCGCCGCTGGCCGTCAGAGCCAGGTGCTGGCCCGCGCGCACGCTACCGGCGGCGTTGTCCAGCTGGCCAACCTTGGCGTTCACGCTGGCGCCGTCGATCAGCCCGCCTTGGGCATTGTTCAGGCGTGAGGCTGTGAGGTCCGCCTGGCCGCTGCTGAGCAGCCTGCCGGCGTTGCGATTGTCGAGGGTATCGGCGCTTGCGCTGAGGCGAGACCGGGCGCCGAGCGTACCGCCCTGGTTGTTCAGGCTTTGCTGCGCCGTGACGCTCAGATCGCGGCTGGCCACCACAGTGTTGCCATGGTTATCGATGTGCCTGGCGTTCAGGCGTGCGTCGCCGGTGGTGTTGCGGCTGTTGTCGGCGTTGACGCCCGCTTCGATGATGCCTTGGTTGCTCAGCCGCCCAGCGCTGTCCAGGCTGATGCGTTGCCCGGCAGCGAGCGACTGGCGATTGTTCAGGTCGCCCTGGGTGCGCACTTTCAGTTCGTTGCCGGCATATACCCCGCCCTGGGCATCGAGCTGGCTGGCCGTGATCGCCACCGAGCCCTTGGCTGCGGTGGCCTCGGCCATGCGCAGCTGGCCGTTGGCATCGAGTTGGATATCGCCGCCGCTGGCAATCAGCTTGCCGTCGAGCTTCACCCCCACGCCGGCTTCGGTACCTACCAGCTTGATGGTGTTGGCGTACATGCCGCCCAGTGCCGAGGAATCGATGGCCAACTGCGGCGCCTGGGCCGAGTCGGCGGCACGTGCGGTGGCGGCCAGGCTCTGCGCATCGACGTCGTTGCTGCCGGCGACCACCGCCAGCTGGCGGGCCTGGATCTGGGCGTTGATTCTGGCGCTGCGGGTGATGATCTCGAACTGGTCGATGTTGCTGGCATTGAGCCCGGCGCCTTCGATGGCGACACTGCCTTGCTCCACCTGATAGCGCTGCAGTTGCCCATTTTCGACTACCGGCTTGCCGGTCGTCAGCGTGGCCCTGGGCGTATTGATGAAACCGCAGCCGTTGCAGGTTACGCCATAGGGGTTGGCGACAATGACATGCGCCGACTGCCCGGCCACCTCGGTGTAACCCTTGAGCTGGCTCGGGTTGCCACCATTGACCTCGTTGAGGATGGTGCTGGCCGCACGGCCGCCCAGGTTGCTGTTGCCGAGAACGATGCCGCCCAGCTGGGTGGCCTGGGTGCGGCCGGTGGCGTTGTTGAGGATTACGCCTTGCTGGCCGACGTTGTAGTCACTGAACTTGTTGTGCGACAGCCCAGCGCCGCTGGGTGCAGCGATATTGACGATGGGCACGCCGTTGCCTGCCTGGCCGAGGCTGGTGCCACTGCCGTTGACCACGATGCCGTCGGCCATGGCCACCAGCGGCTGCCAGAACATCATGTTGGCCAGCATGAAAGCCAGCCCACGCTTGGACAGGCCCCAGAAGGTGCGGCGTGTTTGCAGGGCAGCCGAAGGCTGACGGGCCAGGAAGGCAAATTGACGAACGTCCATGTCGGTACTCGGGAAAAGCGCTGTTAAAGGAAGATGTCCAGGCGGAAGTAAACCGGTGCCTCGCGTGCTTCGATTGCGGCGGGCCGCTCGAGGGAGTGGGCAAAGGTCACGCTGGCGGACAGGTGCTTGCCGCGAGCGAACAGCTCGACCGCATCGCTGGACAGCCGGCCACTTTGTCCGCTGTTGTAGCGATCATGGCGAATCGCGCCGACGTCGTAGGCCAGCCCCAGGCCGTATTCGGCCAGCACGGGTTGCAGCCAGTCCCAGGCCACCGGCCGGCTCCAGCGCACATCGTTGCGCCAGTAATAGCCACTGTCTCCGTTCAGGCTCTGGTCCTTGTAGCCACGGATCGAGGACTGGCTGCCCAGGCTCATGCGTTGCGAGCTGAACAGCAGGTCTTCACTGCGCTGGCCAGTGACCAGGCTGCTGAACACCAGCGACTCACCCCACAGCTTGAACGGCTGGAGGTAGCTGACCGTAGCGGTGTACTTGCGGTACCGAGCGTTGGGCAGGCGCTTGCCGGTGCTGCTGCGCTGGTCTTCGCCCTGGGCATCGAAGGCACCGATGCCGTTCTGCATGCCCAGGTCGACGTTGACGAACGCATTGCCGACCCGCCGCCCATGGTTGATGCCGAACTGCGCTTCACTCAAGCGGTTGCTGCTGGTGTCCAGCTTGCTGTCTTCGATGAAGTTGTTGGTGCGCAAGTAGCTCAGGCCGGTGTTGAGCGAAGTCTTGCTCATTGCATCGCGGTGTATCACCCGTTCCAGCCGCAGCTGGTGGTTCTGGCTGTCACCGTCCTGCTTGAAATTGAAGCCTGAAGCCTCGCCCAGCGAACGGTACTCGCTCTGGCTGTAGCTGTAGCTGAGGTTCCACCAGCCCAATGGCAGGTTGTAGTAGAGCATGGCGCTGCGCGAGGTCTTCTGGTGGTCGCTGATGGCATCGTGGCTGCCACGCAAAACCAGTTGGTCGGCCAGGCCAAGCGGGCTGTCCCATTCCAGGCTGCTGCCCCATTGCTGCTCGCCGGTGCTGCGCTGGCCATCGTTGCTTCGCGACAGGCCCACGCGCCATGGCTTTTGTGGGGCGTTGCGCACCACCACTTCGCTGCCGCCCACCGCCTTGCCCGGGGTCAGTTCCATTTGTGCCTGGTTCGATGGCAGGCGGTTGAGCTGATCGACCATCTGTTCGATCTGGCGCAGGTTCAGCAGCTCGCCGGTGCCGCCCGGAAAGCTCATGGCCAGCTCACGAGGGGAAAGCTTGCTGCCTTCTGCCGGCTTCAGGCCTTCGAGACGGCCCTCCACCACGATGACCTTCAGGCGGCCGTTGGACAGGTCCTGCTGGGGCAGGTAGGCACGGCTGGTGACCAGGCCTTTCTGAATATAAAGATCGGTAACGCTCTTGAGCAGCGCGTTCAGCTGCGTGACGCCAAGGCACTGGCCAAGATAGGGTTTGAGCAGGCGCTCGCGTTCCGACGTGGAGAGCGCATCAGCACCCTCCAGCACAATATCGCTGATCGGAAAACAGCGGCTGTCATCGGGTTTGACCGGCGCGACCGGCTCGGCGCCCCGGCCAGGTAGCTCCTGCAACTGTTCCAGACGCCGCTGCTGCTCTTCAAGCAGGCGGTTCTGACGGTCACGAATCAGCTCCTGGTCGCCGGGTGTCCCCATCGGCGCAGCGGAGGCAACATTTGCCAAAGTGGCAAGAAACGCGCATGCAAGCCAGCCCATGCCGCGCTGACCCAGAGAGGGGAAAAACATGTTCGATCCTTCGAAATAGAGCGGTAGAGCGAAAAGCCGACAAGTTTATTCGGGCATTCCCATGGCATCAATAAGCCATCGACGCACGGTAGGGTAAGCAAGGGTTGAAGGTGGAGGCAGGATCGATTGAATGATTGGAAAACTCATGACCTGTGCCGGCCTCTTCGCGGCTGAAGCCCCACACAGGGACCGCACAGGTCTTGAGATGGCTCAGACGTGACGCTGCCTGGCCTTGCCGCGCGGCAACCGGCAGCGCTCGCCCTGCTCGGCCAGGCGCGCGGCCCAGGCCGATTTCACGCTGAAGCCACCGTTACGGGCAGGCTGCTGTTCGGCCACTTGGGCAGGTTTGACCGCCGCAGGCGCAGTACCGACGACCTTGGCGGCGGGCTTGCTGGCCGCAGCCACAGCCACCACCGGCTCAGCTGCCGCCTTGGCGGTCTTGCGCAGTTCAGCCAGCGAAGGGCTCTTGCTCTTGGCGACAGTTGCCGCCTCGGGTTTGCTCAGCGAACGCTGGCAAGACTTGCAGGATACGTCCTCGGTCACGGCAGTGCTGACAAGGGTCTGACTGCTGCGCCCGCAGGCGGAATCGAGGCCATTGGAGGAAAAGTGAGTAACCAAAACCGAACATCTCCGATGCGTTGTCATTTGAAGCGGGCGCTATTCTCGCACAGGTTGCAGGGGCTTGCCGAACCACCGGGCAGGCACCACCGGTCACATTGGCTGGCACTTTGCCATAATCCTAGGCATGCTAGCTCGTTTCGGGTGTCCGGCCTTATAGTGCGCCACCGCTGTCTGGCAACCAGACACCGGCACACACCGTGCATGATCCATCCCTGCCATCGCCAGCCCAATCGCAGGATCAACGCTTGACCAATCTTACTCATCCGTCGTCATTGCGTTCCGCGCCACAGGCGCCCGTCGCCTCGCTGCGCGGGTCGATCAAGGGTGCGCTGGCGCTGCTGGCCCTGATCCTGCTGGGCCTGCTGCTGTGGCAGCTGTTCGCCCAGTTCAACCATACCCAGGCCGACCTGCGCAAACAGAGCCTGGACGCCACCGCCGAACTGGCCGACCACCTGAGCCTGAACATGGCGTTCAAGGCCCAGCAAGCCGTGAATGTGGTGCAGCCTTACGTCAAGGCGCCGACGCCCTCGGCCCTGCCCAGCCTGCTGGGCACCCTGCGCGAGCGCCTGCCGGCCCTGCAGAGCATGGCCTGGCTAGACGCTACCGGGCAGGTGCAGGCCGACAGCCTGGCCGGCAGCCCCGACCGCCATTTGCTTGACGAGCTGCTCAGGCTGAACCAGGGCAGCCCGTACTTCTTCACCAATTCGGCCGACAACCGCACCCTCTACCTGTTGCTACGCCAGGCCACCGAACAGGGCCGCGGCTACTGGCTGCTGCGCCTGTCGCCGGACTACTACCGCACCCTCACCCTCCATCTGGATGGTGCCGGCCACCCGCTATGGCTGCTGGAAAACAGCCGCAACGGCGAGGTACTGCAAAGCCATGCGCCGGCCGATACCAGCAACGAGCCGCTGCAAAGCGTGATGCTGGCCTTCATCGACAACAGTACCTGGCAGTTGCGCGGCCTGTTCGACGCCAAGCTGGCCCAGCAGAAGCTGCTGCCGGCGCTGCTCGGCAAATGCCTGCTGGTGCTGTTCTGCGCCCTGCTGCCAGTGCTGGCCCTGATCAACATGCGCCGCCGCCAACGGGCGCTGCAGGAAGACCGCCGGCGCTACCAGGAAATCTTCGAAGGCACCGGCGTGGCCTTGTGTGTGCTCGACCTGTCCAGCCTGCCCGGCCAACTCGACCGCTACCACCTGCGCAACCCTGCCGCGCTCAAGCACAGCCTGGCCCTGGACCCCAGCCTGCGCCGCTCGCTGCTGCTGGAGCTGAAGATCACCGAGATCAACCAGGTGGCCCGCCAGTTGTTGAATATCGACAGCCACGAAGGCGCCTGGCAGCGCCTGATCGACGGCACTGGCGATGGCCGCGACAGCATTGGCATGCAACTGATCGACGCGCTGATCGAGCAGCGCCCGCTGCTGGAGCTGGAAGTGCGCCTGCCGGCGCCGCTGGGTGGCGAGCTGCACCTGTGGCTGATGGCCCGCCTGCCGCAGCAGCGCCGCGATTACCAGGCAGTCATCCTCAGCATCAGCGACATCACCAGCCGCAAGCAGGTGGAGCTGTCGCTGCTGGAGCGCGAAAGCTTCTGGTCGGACGTGGTGCGCACCGTGCCCGACCAGCTGTACGTGCAGGACGTGCTCAGCCAGCGCATGATCTTCAGCAACCGCCACCTCGGCCAGACGCTGGGCTACGACCGTACCGAGCTGGCGCAGATGGGCGACCGCTTCTGGGAGCTGCTGCTGCACCCCGAGGACGCCGCGCACTACCAGGCGCTGCGCCAGCAACAGCGCGACAGCGGCCATGACCAGCCGCTGCACTGCCAGCTGCGCTTCCGTCACCGTGATGGCGGCTGGCGCTGCTACGACATCCGCGAACAAGTGCTGACCCGCGACGCCGATGGCCTGGTGACGCGCATCATCGGCGTGGGCAAGGACGTGACGGTGCAGATCGAGGCCAGCCAGTCGCTGCGCGACAGCGAACAGCGCTACCGCATGCTCGCCGAAAGCATCAGCGACGTGATCTTCTCCACCGACAGGCTGCTCCAGCTCAACTATGTGAGCCCCTCGGTGCAGGCCGTGCTGGGCTACCAGGCCGACTGGATCTTCGCCAACGGCTGGCAGTCGATCGTCGCCAACCCGTCCCAGCTCACCGGTATCTACAGCCTGATGGAGCGCGTCAGCAAGGCCATGGGCGACCCGGCCCAGCTGGCCCAGCTACGCAGCCAGCTGCCCACCCAGCTGTTCCTGTTCGACTGCCTGCGCGCCGATGGCCGCAAGATCCCCATCGAACTGCGCCTGGTGCTGGTGTGGGACGATGAAGAACGCTTCGAAGGCGTGCTCGGGGTGGGCCGCGACATCAGCCAGCAACGCCGCGCCGAAAAAGACCTGCGCATGGCCGCGACGGTATTCGAGCACTCCACCTCGGCCATCCTCATCACCGACCCGGCCGGCTATATCGTCCAGGCCAACGAAGCGTTCAGCCGCGTCAGTGGCTACGCCGTCAGCGAGGTGCTCGACCAGTTGCCGGGCATGCTTACCGTCGACGAACAGCAGGAAGGCCACCTGCGCTACGTGGTCAAGCAGCTTTACCAGCGCGGTAGCTGGGAGGGCGAGGTGTGGCTCAAGCGCCGCGACGGCGACCACTACCCGGCCTGGGTCGGCATTACCGCGGTGCTGGACGACGAAGGCGACCTGGCCAGCTACGTGTGCTTCTTCACCGACATCAGCGAGCGCAAGGCCAGCGAACAGCGCATCCACCGCCTGGCCTACTACGACGCCCTCACCCACCTGCCCAACCGCACGTTGTTCCAGGACCGCCTGTACAACGCCCTGCAGCAGGCCGAGCGGCAAAAGGCCTGGGTGGTGCTGATGTTCCTCGACCTGGACCGCTTCAAGCCGATCAACGACTCCCTCGGCCACGCTGCCGGCGACCGCATGCTCAAGGACATGGCCCAGCGCCTGCTGGCCTGCGTGGACAACGACGACACCGTGGCGCGCATGGGCGGCGACGAGTTCACCCTGCTGCTGCAACCGCGCGCTACCCGTGAGATGGCACTCAACCGCGCCATCCACGTGGCCGAGAACATCCTCGGCAGCCTGGTGCGGCCGTTCGTGCTGGAGAACCGCGAGTTCTTCGTTACCGCCAGTATCGGCATCGCCCTCAGCCCGCAGGACGGCAGCGAGCTGAGCCAGCTGATGAAAAACGCCGACACCGCCATGTACCACGCCAAGGAGCGCGGCAAGAACAACTTCCAGTTCTACCAGGCGGAGATGAACGCCAGCGCCCTGGAACGCCTGGAGCTGGAGAGCGACCTGCGCCACGCCATGGAGCAGAACGAGTTCATCCTCTACTACCAGCCGCAGTTCAGCGGCGACGGCAAGCGCCTGACCGGCGCCGAAGCCCTGCTGCGCTGGCGCCACCCGACCCGCGGCCTGGTGCCGCCGGGCGACTTCATCCCGGTGATCGAAGAACTGGGCCTGGTGGTGGACGTCGGCGACTGGGTGCTGCGCGAGGCCAGCCGCCAGCTCAAGGCCTGGCACAAGGCCAAGGTGCGCGTGCCGAAGGTGTCGGTGAACATCTCGGCGCGGCAGTTCTCCGACGGCCAACTGGGCACGCGTATCGCCACCATTCTGGAAGAAACCGGCCTGCCACCGGCGTGCCTGGAGCTGGAGCTGACCGAAAGCATCCTGATGCGCGAAGTGAACGAAGCCATGCAGATTCTCGCCAGCCTGAAAAACCTCGGCCTGAGCATCGCGGTGGACGACTTCGGCACCGGCTACTCGTCGCTGAACTACCTCAAGCAGTTCCCGATCGACGTGTTGAAGATCGACCGCACCTTCGTCGACGGCCTGCCCGAAGGCGAACAGGATGCGCAGATTGCCCGGGCGATCATCGCCATGGCCCACAGCCTCAACCTGGCGGTGATTGCCGAAGGGGTGGAGACCCACGAGCAGCTGGAGTTCCTGCGCGAGCATGGTTGCGACGAGGTGCAGGGCTACCTGTTCGGGCGGCCGATGCCGGCGCATCAGTTCGAGGCGCAGTTCGCCAACGAGAAGCTCTTCATGTTCCATTGAGCAGTTGCCTGCACTGGCCCTATCGCCGGCAAGCCAGCTCCCACCTCGACCGCATAGACCTCAAGCCCTGTGCAGTATCTGTGGGAGCTGGCTTGCCGGCGATGGGGCGCAAAGCGCCCCCAAAAACGGACCTGCGAGTCAACTCCAACCCCCGCCCAGCCCAGACACGGCGCGGGATGCAACATGAAGCCCATTGGTCCGCGACTTGATGCCACTTCATATGCCAGCCGCGAATCAATCGGTTAGAATGCCCCCCCAATTCACCCCGATCCTTGAGGACCGCCATGTTCAGCCGTGATTTGACCATTGCCAAGTACGACGCCGAGCTCTTCGAAGCCATGCAGCAAGAAGCTCTGCGCCAGGAAGAGCATATCGAGCTGATCGCTTCGGAAAACTACACCAGCCCGGCAGTCATGGAGGCCCAGGGCTCGGTCCTGACCAACAAGTACGCCGAAGGCTACCCGGGCAAGCGCTACTACGGTGGTTGCGAGTACGTCGACGTCGTCGAGCAGCTGGCCATCGACCGTGCCAAGGAACTGTTCGGCGCCGACTACGCCAACGTCCAGCCGCACGCCGGCTCCCAGGCCAACGCCGCCGTCTACCTGGCCCTGCTGTCGGCCGGTGACACCATCCTGGGCATGAGCCTGGCCCACGGTGGCCACCTGACCCACGGTGCTTCGGTAAGCTCCTCGGGCAAGCTGTACAACGCCATCCAGTACGGCATCGACGGCAACGGCCTGATCGACTACGACGAAGTCGAGCGCCTGGCTGTCGAGCACAAGCCGAAGATGATCGTTGCCGGCTTCTCGGCCTACTCGCAGGTGCTGGACTTCGCCCGCTTCCGCGCCATCGCCGACAAGGTCGGTGCCTACCTGTTCGTCGACATGGCCCACGTTGCCGGCCTGGTTGCTGCTGGCGTGTACCCGAACCCAGTTCCGTTCGCCGACGTGGTCACCACCACCACCCACAAGACCCTGCGCGGCCCGCGCGGCGGCCTGATCCTCGCTCGCAAGAACGAAGAGATCGAGAAGAAGCTGAACTCTGCCGTATTCCCTGGCGCCCAGGGTGGCCCGCTGGAGCACGTCATCGCTGCCAAGGCCATCTGCTTCAAGGAAGCCCTGCAGCCTGAGTTCAAGGCTTACCAGCAGCAGGTAGTGAAGAACGCCCAGGCCATGGCCAGCGTGTTCATCGAGCGTGGTTTCGACGTGGTTTCCGGTGGCACCCAGAACCACCTGTTCCTGCTGTCGCTGATCAAGCAGGAAATCTCCGGCAAGGACGCTGACGCCGCCCTGGGCAAAGCCTTCATCACCGTCAACAAGAACTCGGTACCGAACGACCCACGTTCCCCGTTCGTCACCTCGGGCCTGCGTTTCGGCACCCCAGCCGTTACCACCCGTGGTTTCAAGGAAGCCGAGTGCCGCGAGCTGGCTGGCTGGATCTGCGACATCCTGGCTGACCTGAACAACGAAGCGGTGATCGACGCCGTGCGTGAGAAGGTCAAGGCCATCTGCAAGAAGCTGCCGGTTTACGGCAACTGATTGGCGATTGCCTGACAGGAAAAAGCCCGGCCTAGTGCCGGGCTTTTTCGTTTGACTCAGGCGGCATGACTTGAAGTCGATGCGGTCATTGTGGGAGCGGCCTTGTGTCGCGAAAGGGGCGCGCAGCGGCCCCACGATTGCAACTTCACCATCGAGATCGCCGGGACCGCTTTGCGGTCCTTTTCGCGACACAAGGCCGCTCCCACAAAAAACCGCGCCCCCTACTGGCAGCAGGTATTACCCTGTGCCTCCTCCATACCACCGAGCACAGGCCGTACCTTGACCAGAGAGCAACTCGAAACCCACCAGGTCCCGATCTACTTCGTCGCCGTGCTGGCCGCCGTCGCGTTCGGCGTGCTGGCCAGCGACACTGCGCGCCACATGGAAGTCCTGGTCACCCCCGCCATCGCCGTGCTGATGTACGCGATGTTCCTGCAGATCCCTTTCCTCGACCTGCGCCAAGGCCTGAGCAACCGCCGCTTCATCAGCGCCTTGCTGCTGGCCAACTTCATCTTCGTGCCGCTGCTGGTATGGGCCATCACCCGAGGGCTGGTGGCACACCCGGCGATACTCGTCGGCGCCTTGCTGGTGCTGCTGACGCCGTGCATCGACTACGTGGTGGTGTTCACCCACATCGGCAAAGGCGACTCCCGCCTGACCTTGGCCGCCACCCCCGTGCTACTGTTGGTGCAGCTGGCGCTGCTGCCGCTCTACCTGGCCCTGATGCTGGGTGACAGCAGCAATGTGGCCATCTCCATCACCCCATTCCTGGAAGCCTTCGTGCTGCTGATCGTGCTGCCTATGGCGCTTGCCGTGCTCACCAGCGCCGGCGCCCGTCGCTCGCGCACTGTCTCGACCTGGAGCGACGCCTGGGCGTGGATGCCGGTACCCGCCATGGCCCTGGTACTGGTGGTAGTGATCGCCTCGCAGATTGCCGTGGTACTGCGTGATTTCGACCGTTTGCTGCCGGTGATTCCGGTGTACATCGGCTTCATGCTGTTGGCGCCGGTGCTTGGGTTTGTTGCGGCGCGCTTGCTGCGCTTGCCGGTGACCGAGGCACGCTCGGTAACCTTCAGCGCCGCCACGCGCAACTCGCTGGTGGTGTTGCCGTTGGCGCTGGCGCTGCCCGAAGAAATGCGCGGGCTGGCCGCCGCTGCGGTGATTACCCAGACGCTGGTGGAGCTGGTGTGTGAACTGGTTTACGTGCGGGCAGTGCCGCTGCTGGTACGCTGAACCGTCAGCGCGCGCCAGAGCAACAGTCTGTGCTGCCTGCGCTGGCCTCATCGCCGGCAAGCCAGCTCCCACAGGTGCAGCGCTGATCTCGAGGTTGTCGCTGTACCTGTGGGAGCGACCTTGTGTCGCGAAAGGGCCGCGACGCGGCCCCAAGATCCCAGAAGTCGAAGCCTCACTTCGCCACAGCGAGGCGAATGATCACTCAAACGCCCGAGTAGAAATCTGCTCGAACGCCACTTCGGACATATCCGGCAAATCAACCGACAAGGCCTCCCTGCTACCAAGTCTGGAGAATGATCCGGACGAGCGCATGCAGCATGTGCTCGATGAGCTCAGGGAGCGGGTTCAGTGGCTGGCGCCAGGGTTGACCTGGCACGCTACAGCGTTCATCCCATCGCCGTTCCGCCCTTTGAGCATCCGTATTCAACGTTGCATGCTATAAGGGAATCCCGTACATTCATATGCATACAGTAATTGAAACGCCTACGTTCCAAAGAGCCGCTGCCAAATTGTGGTCTGACGAAGAACGCGTGGCTTTCATCGACTGGATTGCGGTCAATCCGCTCGCGGGGGATGTAGTACCCGGTGCGGACGGCGCACGAAAAGTTCGATGGACCCGCGCAGGCTCTGGTAAGTCCGGTGGCACACGGGTGATCTACTTCAACCTGAATGAAGATGAAATTGTGCTGTTGCTTACGGTTTATGCGAAGGCTGAACGTGCCAACATGAGCCCCGCTGAAATCAGCAAGGTGGTGTGAAATGCGTGACATCGATATAGAAAGTGTTGCCAAGGCCATTGAGGCTGATGCGGGTGAGCCATTGCCTGACCTGCGCCAAGCGCTCAAGGAAGCCAAGATTGGCGCTGGGCGAGTAACCACGCCGGAGCAGATTCTGGTTCGCCAGGCCCGCGAACGCTGTGGGCTAACCCAGGCATCATTCGCCGAGCGTATTGCAACACCGGTCGCGACGCTGCGTGACTGGGAGCAAGGTCGCTTCGTGCCGCCAGGCGGTGTGTTGTGCCTGATGCGCCTGATCCTCAAGCATCCTGAGCTGTCACTGGAGCTGGCCGCGATCTGACCACAGGTCCAATTGGGCTTGATCGCCGGCTGCGCGTCGGCGATCAAGCATTTCCCCATTCACAGCGCCTTCATCTCAGCAATATCCCGCGCCACCTGATCTGCAGAATGGTCGAACATCTCCTGCTCCTGCGTATCCAGCGGCAACTCGATCACCCGCGTCAGCCCCTCCCCTGCCAGCACACAGGGCACACCCATGGCGATATCCGTTCGCCCGTACTCGCCCTCCAGAATCGCCACCGCCGGCAAGATGCGGTTTCGCCCATTGGCGATCGCATCCACCATCTGCGCAATCGCCACGCCCGGCGCATCGCAGGCGCTACCCAGCTTCTTCAGCCCCAGGATCTCGCCACCACCCTTGCGGGTGCGGTCGACGATCTGCTCGATCTGCTCGCTGGAAAGGAAGTGCGACAGCGGCACCGAGCCGATCTGGCAATAGCGCATCAGCGGCACCATGCTGTCGCCATGCCCGCCCAGGACCAGCGCCGTGATATCCCGGGCAGAAAACCCGGTCTGCTCGGCGATGAAACACTTCATGCGCGCAGTATCCAGCACCCCCGCCTGGCCGAACACCTTGCTGCGCCCCTGCCCGCTAAGGCTCCAGGCGCGATAGGTGAGCACATCGACCGGGTTCGACACCACCAGCACCGTCGCCGTTGGCGCATGCTGTTTGATGTCCTTCATGATGCTATCGATAATCGGCAGGTTGATGCTCAGCACGTCCTGACGCGACTGCCCAGGCTTGCGCGGCACGCCTGCAGTAATGACCACCAGCTCAGACCCGTCCAGCATGTCAGCCTTGGCCCCGCCGTGAACCCGGGTATCGGAACCCGACTCGACTGCCGCCTGCCACACGTCCAACGCCTTGCCCTGGGCCAACTCACCCTGCACATCCATCAACACCAGCTCACGGCACAACTCTTGCCGGGCGATGATCTGCGCCGCCGCCTCGCCGACCATGCCGGCACCCACGATTGTCAGTTTGTTCACATGACACCTCCCAGCGGCGCGCGCCACCAGGAACACGCCTGCAATACACAGAAGTATTGCCCGCTGAGGCGAAAAGGCCACTCGAAGGTGATGTGAGGCTCTCGCTGCTACCGCGCAGCGGGTCGGCAACAACTATGCTGTTGCGATCAAAGCTGGTCTCCCAAGGACACCTCCATGAGTGCTGCCTCGCTGCCCGAACTCGATTCCGCATTGCCAGGGCTGACTCGCAAAATCCGCGTGCTCGAGGCACTGGCCTGGCCGGACGGCGTCGAAGAGGAATTCCTGAGGCAATGGCGCACCGGCAAGGCGCAGTTACCCAAGGTGGCGCTGCAACCACGCGACCACAGCACCGACATTGCCGCACTGGAGGCTTTTATCGGGCAGTGCGATCAGGGGCACCCGGCTGGGCACTTCCTGGCCACAACAGCGCGTAGCTACGCCACTGCCGGGCGCATGCTGGGGGCCATCGGCACGCCCGCATTTACTCGATATTCCTCGGCGCTGTACCGCCGCCCGGACTTTTTCTACCCCAAGCAGAAACTGACCATGCTCGACGCGGCCCGTTTCTTCCTCACGACCACCGACGCCCTGCTCGGCGGTGACCAGATTCCGCCGAGCGAGGCCGACATCCCGGCCGAGGATTTCGCCGCCTGGATGCAGCCAGAGTTGGACCGCTTTTTCGGTGCCGGCCGGGTCAAGATCGTGCTGGACCCGGCCCTGGCCGCCAAGGCGATCGCCGGGAGCAGCCGCATCCGGTTGCGTGCCAGTGCCCTGTTCAGCGAACTGGACAAGCAGCAACTGTTGCAGCACGAAGCCTTCGTGCATGTGGCCACCGCACAGAATGGCGCCAACCAGCCCAACCTCAAGTGCCTGGGCCTTGGTGCGCCGCGCACCACCCAGACCCAGGAGGGCATTGCCACGCTGGCCGAGTTGTTCACTGGCAGCATGGACATCAACCGCTTGCGCCGTGTTGCCCTGCGCGTGCTCGCGGTGCAGCAGGCTCTGGATGGCGCGGATTTCATCCAGGTATTCGAAGGTTTTCTGCAAGCCGGCCAGTCGCCGGAAGAGTCCTTCCGCTCCACCCAACGGATTTTCCGCGGTGCCGAGCTGCGTGGTGGCTCGGCCTTTACCAAGGACGCCGCCTACCTGACCGGCTTGCTGGGCGTGCATACCCTGCTGCGCGTGGCGATCCGTGACAACCGCCCGGAGCTGGTGGGCCACCTGTTTGCAGGGCGCCTGAGCCTGGCCGATACCGTGCGCCTTGCGCCACTGTTCGAGTCTGGCTGGCTCCGAGCGCCGACCTATGTACCAGCCTGGGCCAGCGACATGCGCCGCCTCGCCGCCAACCTGGCCTTCTCGGCCTTCATCGCCCAGATCAGACTGGATGTGCTCGACCTGCAGATGTTCATGGCCTTTGCCGACGAGCACGAAGCGGACGCCAGTGCCCAATGACCTGAAGCCATCACTACTCCTGTAGGAGCGAGTTCACTCGCGAACACGGGCGAAGCCCGTGCCATCCCCCACCGCCACTTGCCATGACCAGTATTCAAAAATCACGCCGTACTTGTAGGAGCGGCCTTGCGTCGCGATGGGCTGCGCAGCAGCCCCAACAACGCATCTGACATACTTCCGGCCCAAGCAAAAGGCCAACCCGCACCTGGGCCAGAACGATCCGCCAGCCTCGGATCCGCCAAACCACAAAATCCACTTTCTTCAGGTCAGCCAGCTTGTCGTGCCCAGGTACCAGCGCCATCCACCCCACCACCTGCACCCTGCCACAGGTAAAACACATATCCATGAATTAACGCGCCCCCTGTAGGAGCTGGCTTGCCTGCGATGGGCTGCGCAGCAGCCCCATAACCCTACCCGACAGAAATAAACCACCAGGCGGCCTTGAGCAGAGGGCCAGCCGCAATGGTTATATCTGGCCCCGCCGCTCATCAATGATCCTGCCTAACTAACAGGATCCTGCCCGTTTCGCTCCATCACCTTCCCACACTGCTCACTGGCCAAACGGCTGATGATCCGGATCGCCTGATGGATACCGGCAGTGTTGCGAAAGCTCAGGTGCGGGTTGTGTTCGCACTCCAGCATTTCGTCGTGCTGAACCAGGGCTTCGCCTAGCAGTTCGAGGGTCCAGGCGTAGCTTTGGATGGTGGATAGGCGTTCTTGGTCAGTCATGGTGCACCTCCCTGGCTGCAGAGACGGAGCGAGATTGACTGGAGGTGAGATCGCTGAGGGCCGTCGAGGAACGACGGTGGAGAACGAATGCGAGGATCCTGGATGGACTTGAGATAAGCATGCATGACACTCCAAGTTTTAGTTGGAGCTGCCACGATCCTTCCTACGGGATTGGGTGGCAGCTGTGTATGGGGTAGGAATACCGGGAAACTTGGAAACCCGGCCAGGCCGAAGCCTGCCCACACACAGCCGCCATGACACAGCACGGCAGGCACAAAAAAAGCGCCAGCTGTGGTGCAGGGGCGCCTAGTGCGTGCGCCAAGTTTACCAACGGGTTCCTACGCCCGGTCACGGAATTTTCCGCGACGGAGGAAATTTAGCCTCATGTATCTCGGCCAAGCAAGCGTCAAAGCTGTAGGAAACGTCTCTGAATTATGTGCGAACAGCGTTGAACGCAACCATAAATCCACATCCGATCAGCTGCATCAAAATCCCCATTCAAACTTCGAATGCAGCGAACTAGGCTCAGCTGAAATCCCCAAGGTGAGATGAGGTGCACGATATGAACATTGAAAGTGCTGCCAGGGCAGTTGAGCTAGAGTTTGGTTACACAGGGACTGACCGGGGTACACCGTGGAGTCGAAACGGATAGCACTGCTGATTGACTGCGACAATGTGAGCCATGCATCCATAGGGGGCGTGCTCGATGAGTTGGCCAAGTACGGCATGGTCAACATCAGGCATGCACACGGGAACTGGAGTTCTCCTCTCCTCGCTGGCTGGGTCGAGAAGATCCACCCGTTCGCCATCCGCCCCATGCAGCAATTCGCTTTCACCAAGGGCAAGAATGCCACTGACTCAGCGATGATCATTGATGCAATGGATTTGCTATACAGCAAAAACGTCGATGCCTTTGCACTCATGACAAGCGACAGCGATTTCACACCGTTGGTGCTTCGGCTGCTGGAAAGCGGCTTGCCGGTCTACGGCTTTGGGGAGAAGAAGACGCCGAAGCCTTTTGTAGATGCCTGCTCGCAGTTTATCTACACAGAGAACCTGCTTGGCGATGATCAGGAGAAAGTTGTTGAAGGCGAAGCGAAATGCAGTAAACGCACCCGAAACGAGCTACGCAGTGACACGGCGCTAGTGCGCTTGCTGAGAACGGCTGCTGAGAAGACCGCAGATGACACAGGTTGGTCGCGCCTCAGCCAGGTCGGTAATTTTATCCGCAACAACAGCTCGTTTTCAGCCGTGAACTACGGGCATCGGACGCTTAGCGATCTCATCCGAACCTCAGAGCTGTTCGAGATCGATATGCGGCAAGGTGGAACGGCGATGTACATCAAAGCTGCTCGGAAATCGACCCCGGCAACGCACTCCCAAACTGAAGTATCCGTATCATGAATTCGTGCTTCGGCTACGGAGACAGACGGACGGTTATTGGTCGTGAGGGCACAGTTTTCGCGGCACTGGAATTTGGTGGATTTTTTGGTGTACCTCATAGGGTATCTATAAAAAATCAGCTAGTTATGGATTTCAGTGGAATCGAATCGGGAATTGCGGAGGCTCCTCCCACCCACTTCAAATGGTACGTAAGGAACGGCAGAAACGACCCATAGCTGCCCTTCGCGGAGGACAGCTAACGGCCAATAGCTGCCCTTCAAGTCGGCCTGCCGAGAAATCTAACGATTTGCTAAACGGCTGCCGAAGCGCAGCGAAGGCTATCCGGTGGAGGCCACTTTTTGCGGCCAATGTATATTAGAGCAATCAGTTAAATCCCAGTTTACTCGAGTACTGGCTGCATATCATAAAAATCATCACCAATAAGCACCTTCACGCTATGGACGTTTCGACCTTCATATTTTCCCTATTTCGTGAAAATGACGGAAAAGGGCATGAACGCATATAAACATCCATAGGCTGAGCAAGTAAGCGCTATTCCGCTCATGAATTTAATTACCTTGTCGAAATCGCAGCCTTCAAATTCATCTTCCACCTGAGTAACCGCAGCTATCGTCCAGCCAACCATTCTCTGAAATTTACTTGCTGTATCTCCAGCAAATGCTGGGAGCGATACAGTAGTAAAGAAGGCTGCATAACAACAAGCTAAGAAAGACTTCATTTCATTCACTCCAAAGACATATACCGGCCGCGGTAAGCGGCGTCGACCTGAATGAATTGTTAGGTCTCAGGCCCACCTGATCCACGTCAGTAGGTCACGAGCGGAATCAGACGAGGGTAGGTCTATCTTAAATAGTTGTCGTTCGCCTGCGAGTTGAGGAGAGACCCGGGCAAGTGCAGTCGAGGGGCTTTCAGGTGGATAGCGCGTGATTTTGCCGAGGCGGGCCTTCATACGCTCGGGGAGTTTGCTGACGAAAACAGAGCACTTCGTGGTGGTACGAGGGTCAAACGCCACCTCGGCGCCTGTGTCAAAGCGGTAGCTCACCAGGTATTCGTTATTGTCCTGTTTTAAGCGGACGGCATGCGGATCTGCATCTAGCAGGGCTCTCAATTCTTCCCCTTGCATGAATATTCCCCTGTGAGGCTTAACTATAGTTGCCAGCATGCTGGCCTGATCTCAGACTAGCTTGCAGTCTGGGGTTAGACAACGAGTCAGCTTCCGCGTCGGAAAGTATCGAAATCACTGGGCCGGATATCTAGGCAATGAGAGGGAAGTGAGCCGTCCCTGCTTTCTTAGATGCTTTGAGCGCCTGCTTTTGCGCCGGTTGCTGTCGTTCGCGAGAGGCAGCATTCGGCTAGCAGCTGCCCTCACTAACGTAACTCCGAACGCACGTTGCTTAAGATGCTTCCACTCCAGTTGCTACTGGTCAACATCCGGATATGGCCAGATCTGAATCGCAGACTTGGCCAGCGACGCTCCCCTAGCGAGAATTTCCGGCTCCGACCATTCTTCATGGTCATGCAAGGCACGGCTGAGGTTCAGCTTGCTCCACTTCAAGAGTTCCGGCTTCTTGGCTAGCCAAGCGCAGTTGGACAGTGCAGGGTTCAGGCTGCTGGTCACCAGTGTCAGATTGCCCAGCGTATGCTTGATTCGATCACGACGCTGGCTGAATTCCACCTTAGCTTGGGGATCATTCTGCACCTCTGCGGGCAGTGGCCAGTGCTCCTGCCACTTCACAGGCAGAATGTGCTCGATGGTCAACCCCTTCGGCAAGCTGACAGCCTCGCTTTTAGCATGCGCCAGTGCCCCCTCTAAGGCTTTGAGCACCGCCCGCACACGGTATTGCGGCCACCACTGGTACAGTGGGTAATCGAGTAACGCCTTGCCCAGCTCGCCATCTTTCGGGAAGCGCACACTTTCCCCTTCGCTGGAGAGAAGGAACGCGCCAACCACCTGAGCGGTGATGTGCTTTTCACGCTCGAGATGACGAATCAGATCAAGGAATAGTCGGTTGTAATTTTTGGTGGTCAGGCTACAGATCATCCGACGGAACAGATAAGACTCAATTACCGTCAGGATCGCCTCGAACTCGGTTTGCTGCTGCGGCCGCAGTCGCTGACTACATAGCAGTAGCAGCGGATAAACCGTCGAAGTATCGATCACCACGAGGCGCGCCAGAAAACGAGCTAGACGAGATCCTGTCGCAGGCGAAGAGAACTGCCGAAAATGCTCGGCATAGGTCTTGAGCAGCGCCATATGCTCACTGGCTGTGTAGGCCTGGTCTATGAAGCAAGAGCTCCAGTCGGCCGTGTACTGCACGTAATTCTTATATTCGTTGAAGATGTGACCAACACGAATATCGCGGCGCATCGCCAGGGTTAGAAAATGGCGGATGAAGATGTCAATGCGCGGACGGTTTTCCCGTCCCTGCTTGACCTCTTGGCGCCAAAACTCTCCATCGAACTCTGCCCAATGCTCTTCGTACAGCGTATCGATATCACAGCCTTCGCTTTGAGCACGCCGGAATAGAAAGTTCTTGATCAAGTCCGCCGGCAGCAACTGCGTGCCACGTGCATTGAGCGTCTCAAAGATCACTTGCGATTCGTCGTCTTCGCCGAGATCGATCACCACCAACTGCAAGCCATTGCGAACTACAGCCCAAAGGGCATCCAGCTGTTTCTCCGGCGACTCTTCGGCTTCTGCAGCCTCCGGCCGCAACCACTCCTCGAACTGCCCATAGAAGTACAGGTAGGCTCCTACGATGCCCTGATCGTGGCTGAAGTCCACTCCCTTCTTACTCGCCAGCTGCAATAACGCATCCGGACTGCCCGCGCCATGTACCAAGGCAAAGGCGTGACGATCGGCATTGGTTGGCAACAGTTTCGGCACCTCTGACGGGTCATCGACCATCGTGTCGCTGTTAGAGACCATTGACTCAAAGCGCCCGGCAAAGCGCTCGCTACCCCGGCTGCGGCACAAGTCGCGAGCGGCGATCAGCAGCAGCTGCAAGGTGGTGAAACGCTGCTGCCCATCAATGACCTGGCGGCCCTGCACAGAACCGGTGTCATTGCGCAGTTGCTCAAGCACAACGGCACCGAGGAAGTGCGGGCGCAACCTCTCACCAGCCAGCACCACACCGAGCAGGCGCTCGAAGTCCTCCCATAGCGGTTGCCAGTTATCCTCACGCTTCCAGACATAGGGCCGCTGGAACAGCGGAATCTGGTAGCAGACCGTGGGTTCGAATATTCTTAGCAGAGGACGGCTGTTGGCTTCCATCGTTCACTCAATCCTTAGTTATCTACTAGCGCAGCCGACTCATCAGCAACTGCTGTCTCGCTCGCGTACAACCTACATACAACCGGTTGCGGAATACCGGCTGACCAAGATCGTACTGGTCGATCATTGGCAACAGCACAACATCGAACTCCAGCCCCTTTACATGCAGCACCGACGTGAAGTGCACCAAGTACTTTTTCGACAGATCGATCTGTTCTGATACGCTCATCTTGCGGAAACTGCCCTCCAGCTCCTGCTCACATAAAGCATGCAGGGACCGAGCGGTTACCTGATCAGGCAACACTACAGCAACCGACTGATTTTCAGGGATAGCGGCGATTACCTCGCACAGATACCTGAACTCTTCTTCACGTTCGGCAAAGCAACGCATCATGTAAGCACCTTGCTCGCTAACCTGATCATGCAGAACGTCAGCGTCTAGATGCTGTACATCCGTATCGGCTCCGCGCTCGAACAACTGCCGCAGTACCGTACTCAGCGCGGCTAGATCCGGCTGCCCTTTCTGCCGCAAATTCTCATCCAACGCCACAAACTCTGGGCGTTTGCCAATCGGGAAGCAATCCGCAATGTGTATTTCTTCATTGTGCAGCAACTGCTGCGAACGGTCTCCCACCACCGTGATCGCGCTATAACGCGGATCAGCCTGGGAGGTCATCAAATAGATCTGCTGCTCGCTAAAGTCCTGCACTTCATCGACAAATACGCTCTGATAGAAAGGGGCCTCGCGCAGGCTGGTGGGGAGCGTGGCTGTTACTCCGGCACTCAGGTCGTGAGCCAGGCATAGCAGCAAGTCGATATCGGTCTCGCACAAGCGTTGCTCTTCAAGACGCTCCAGTACCTGCCATGCAGTGGCCGCATCAGGGAAGATGTCGGCATGTTCATACAGCGCTTTCGCATACAGCCCGGCGAAGTTCTTCAGCGGCTTGGCCAGATAATCCAACGCTGTCTGCAGGAATATCTTGCGTACCGAAGTTCGCGCCTGCTCGTCCTCGCCAGGTAGCACCTGACTACCAATCCCACTGCTGACCTTCAACCACTTCAGTCCCTCACCATCCAGATAGAGCAAGGACCTGGGCGTACCAAGCGCAATGAACAGCTCATTGACCGGCATGAATTTTGCCTCATACCCTTCAGCAGTTACTATCGATGGCAGCAGAGCGCGGACGCTCGAGCCCGCCAGTGAGGCCTGCACAGCATCATTGAAGGATAGGGGGTGGTTATCTGCTGAGAGGTATTGGTATCGACTGCTCGATACACAGGGCAATGCCTCAGCCCCCTCGGCCCCGGCCCTGTACAGCACCAAAACCTGATTGGGTTGCTGGAACAAATCGACGGGCAACTCTGCCAGCCTTTGCGCCAGTTCCGGAATGCCCTCGCCATAGGCCATTTGCTCCCCCAGATGAATACTCTTGGTTGCCGGACCAAGAATGCGCTGAGCCAGCGCCTGAATCTTCTCCAACAATCTGGCCGCCAACCGATACAAGGCTCGTTCCGCAGTCAAAGGCGAGAGCAGCTCTTGCACCAGTTCATCAACACTTGCTACAAGCGCTTGGCGGGCAGCGGCAAACTGACTACGCTGCTGGCCAGTAAACCGTCGCAGATGCTCGCTGTCGACCTCAACTAGCGCGCTCTGCAAGTCGGCGGCAATCACCCGCGCTAGCGCAAGCCGGGCGGCATTGAGCCAGGCCAGCGTCGTGGTCAGAGAATGCCCCTCGTCGCTACTGCGTTTGAAGCGCTTACCAGAAGCCCCCGAAGACTCCAGATTGCGATAGTTGCGCAGCTTGAAGCGCAATTCGTGATACTCAAGCACCGGCAAACCGGGCATACCTAGACGGCTGCAGGTTTCCTTGAGGTACTGGATCAGCTCGCCAGTGCGCACAAAGCCGACGCTGCCGTCCTGAGAAAACTTGCCAGCAAACTCGCCCTCCCAGTAGTCGAAGTCGTCGCCGAGAATGGACCGGAACGTCTCACGATCCGTCACTTCATTCGAGTTGAAGTCACAGAGCATCTTGGTCCTCCCAAGGGCAGCCGAGGTCTTGCCTGAGCCCGCAACGCCCTCGACCCACATTGGCCCAACCGGTGCACGGGAAATGATCTTGTCCTGATTCGGGGTTCGATTAAGAAAAAAGTGCTCATCCAGGCTCATGCGCTCAATTAGCTCACCGCCAACGTCATCTTCCACATCATCGAGATCAGCAATCGACAGTGTCGAATCTTCTTCCTCGTCATCATCGAGAATCTGCAGCTGAGGCGTGGCAGGGACGGACGGCGTCAGCTCTAGTGGCTCGTCCGCTGGCTGTCCGTCGTCTGGCAGGTGCGTAAAAACCTCTGTCACCGGTGTGTTTGGAGGCCCGGCATCGTTAAATGCTCGCTCGGCAGGCACGAGCAGCTCCTTGCCAATGGGCGGCACAATGGCGACAGGCTGCTCTACGCTATTGGACCTTGCAGACTTTTTACTCGGTTCAGTGGTTTGCTTGCCGGCAATTTGGTGGTCTGTCGAGTTAGCCTTTGTCAAAAAGGCTCGCAGATCCATGACCGTTCCTTGGCCGTTCGCATTCTCTACCCCCACCGCCAGAAAGTTGCGCGCATGACGCTCCAGCTCTTCAAAATCATGGCGACGAAACTGGCGAGCCTCAGTGACCCGGTATTCACCCCAGGCCTTAGAGATGCTCTCAAAGCCCATCCCTGCCACAGCGCAAAGGCGGCCCACCGGTGAGTGGGGAGTGGTATAGCCCGAGCTGGCTTTGGGGTATACCAGCGAGTCCATACCCAGACGGAATGTAGCAACCCCCTCGTTCTCTCGTTCGATTACCAGCGCCTTGCCGTAGGCGTTGCGCTTAAGATTCCGGTAAGCCAAATCCCCCTCACGGATCATCCGCTCGGCGTAATCAATAATGCCCTCAAGAACCTCCAGCTCTTCATGGGCAACCTTGCGCAAGAATGCTTCACCAATCTGCGTTGCCATACCTGTCATTCCTTATCCTTAGCAGAAAACGTCTACACCCAAGATGATTATCTTCCCAATCCGAATTGAAGAAGGGTTTGCGGTATTCGATGGCGGCTTCTGAGGGCAATAGTTTGCAGCACTGAGGGTCCGTGTCTAATGATGTCGGTTACAGGCCCACACGGACCTATGGTGCTGGCCCGTCAGCGATGGGACTGAGCGAGCCTACCGCTGGCGAACCGGCTTTTGCAGCCTTGCGCCTGGCCACACCCTAGGGGCGGGCCGGGTTCATCACACAACCTGTCGGACGAAGGTACCGACGCGCAGGTAGGTCTCGTGGGAGTCCGGCGCGTAGAGGCACAGGGCGCCCTGGTCGTTGGCTGCGAAGTACTTCCAAGTACCCTCCTCCAGCATGATTTCCTTGAACGTCTGCCCGTCGTGGCTGACGTGGATGCGTTGGTGATTGTTGCGCGACGGGAATAAACTCAAGTCATCGAGGTGGTAGCCGGTATCGACACCGAGCCCGTCCGAATGGCGCTTCCATTCGTAGCCCTTCTGCGAAGTCAGCAGGTTGCCCCAAGAGAAGCACATGAGTGTGCCGCCCATCGCGGTGACGACCGGATCGTGGAAGGTGAGGTCGTCATCAGGCCAGGTGCAGTTGCGCCAGCCCTTGCCCTGCACGTTGTACATCACCGACGAACTGCTGTTGGTCTTCTTCTTCACCATGGTGTAGAAGCTGCAGTACTTGCAGAAGGCCAACAGGCAAGCGGTGCCTGGAATGGCACGCAAGTACTCCACTTCCTCGCCCTCGGAGAGGTTCAGGCGGCTCTCCCAGCGCTCCCAGGCTGCGCTCGGTTCCTTGGCGCAGAAGAACACCGGTTTGTAGTAGGTGGAGGTCTTGGTCGAGTCGAACAGGAAACCTTTGTCGGTGTATTCGAACTCGGTGCGCTCGGTAAAGCGCCACAGCCACTGGCCATTGAAAAAGACCAGGTCTTCAGTGGCGGAAAACACGTAGTTGTCGCGCACGTCCGGGTACTGTGAACGCTCCCAGTTCAGGGCGTCACGGGAGTAGTAGAACCCCTCGGAGCCCACCATCAGTACCCAGGTGCCGTCAATCACGTCGAGGCGGCGAATCCAGATGCGTTCATCGTCGACATTGGGCTTGACCGCCTGCCAGTTCTCGCCGTCCTCGCTGCGGTAGAACTGTTCGTCGTTGTCCACAATCAGCCACACCTTGCCATCGGTCTTGATATGGCGAATCTCTTCTGGGTCGCAGGGCGGATTTTCCATGTCGTGCCAGTCGATGGCAAACAAGTGTCGCTTACCGTCGTGTTCAAAGGTGACGGATTGTTTTTCCAACGCCTCGCGCAACTTCTGCTGTTCCTGCTCTTCACGCTTGCGCACGCGGGCCAGTACCACCGAACTGTCGAAATCGCCCTTGCGGAAGTAGCCGAGCTGATCATCCGCATCGGAGCAGGCATTGGAAAATGCCGTCAGCGTCCGGTCGATCTGGCGCTCGCAGTCGTTCAACTGGTGGTACCAGTCATCGTTCTCCGCCGCGTTGTCCAGGTCGTAGTCGGACCAGGAGATCTCGTTCTCGAACTCGATACGTGGCAGGCCCCACTGGGCGATCACGCGGTTGGCGGTACTCAGTGCCGGGCTGTTCGCGGCGATGAAGTCCTGCGCCTTGCGGCGCATATCGTTGAGACTGGACAGTACCGACTTGCGGCCGATGGTATAGGCTGCACTACCGGCAGCCGTTGCCATTTTGCCAAGGAAGCCATCATCGAACGAACCCATGAACGATGACCAGTCTGTGGCTTTGCTGGTGGCGGTCATAAGGTCCATGGTCATGTTGGAGGCATCCATGCAGGCGGCATAGAGCTGCTTCTCCGTGGCGATCCAGGACTGCTCGAAGCGCAACGTGCGATAGCGCACGACGTTCTTCCAACCCTGGGTCAGCTTGGCCAGGCTTGCCGCCGCCTTCACCAGTTGCGCTTCGTCGCCCTCATTGAGCAGCGCCTGTACATGCGGCAGGTTTTCCTTGAAGTTGCCAGGCTTGAGGGCGAGCAAAATCCGCAGCATACGCGGGTTCTCAACCTTCTTGCGGCATAGGGTCAGGAGGAAGAAGGCGTCGATGAGCCATGTATAGGCCTTGTCATCGTCATTGAGCAGCGCTTGCAACGCTGACAGGTGCTCACGCTCCTTCAACGGATTGTCGGCGATGCCGAGAACCTGCGACACCACCTCCGGGCAGCCACTGTGTTCGGCCAACTGGCTCAGGAATTCCTGGCCCGTGCCGTCCAGCGAGGCCGCATTGTCGAAGCACAGCGCGAATAGGCGCAGGTAGGTGCGGCGCGCTTCGTCATCGGCTTTGTCGAGGAAACTATGGGCCTTGATGTCCGGCAGGTCGGAGGTCAGCGACAGGGTTTCGGGCTGTTCCTCATCCAAAGACGCATCAGCGCTGACGTTAAAACCGTTTTGTTCCTTATAGATATCCAGCGCTACCAGGCTGCCGCCAATGACTTCGCCGATCAGGTCACGCACACCATAATTGGTATAGAGCCCGCCAAATTCATTGCCGAAGAAGCGCGAAATGATTTTTTCTCGGGCCAGATCGCTGTTGCACAGCTCATCGTCGGTGAGGTCGATGAGCTTTTCGTACTGCTCCGAGAGGAAGTACAGCGCGTTGAAGCCAAGCCCCGAGATGTTTTTCTGGATGAAGTGCGAGTCCAGCACGTGGTCTTCATCGACCGCCAACTCGATCATGCTGCGGTAGCGATCAATGCCAAAGACCTCGATCTGGTCGATCAGTTCGATGATGAACCCCAGCATCTCGACTTCGTCATCACAGTTGACTCCGAGTTTTTCCAGAGTAACCACGAGATGGTTGACATCGCGCTCGGTCAGTTCGATGTCGCGATGGGCGCGCAGGAAGTCATAGGTCAGGTGCAGGATCAGCAGGTTGCCTGGAATGGATTTGAAGCGGCGCTTGTTGGCCTCGATGTTCAGTGACCAGCTGTGGAAACTGGCGCTGTTCTCGACGGTCTTCAACCGGCTGTTGATGCGGTCGATGGCGGTTTCCAGGAAGTCACGGGTCTCGATGATGTAATCGTTCATCGTACCCAGGTTGTTGCGGATGACCGCGATGCTCTGCGCGTTGATCAGGTTCTGCTGTTGCAGCTGCTTGAGGTAGTGCCAGGCGTACTTCTGCATTTGCAGGGTGTCGGCTTGGTTAAGCAACTGGTTTTCGCTGGTCTTGCCGGTCAGGCTATTGGCGAAACGCTTGAAGAAGCCGGCGCCCGACTGTTTGTTCAGTCGCTCCTGGCTGCTGGTAATCATGCGCGAGGCATCCAGAGCCAGTTGCTGGGTCAGGGCAGCATTGGCTTTGTGGCGGTTGACCATTGTGGTCACAGCCTCAAGTTCGGGCCCCTCCAGCGGCTCATGGAAAATTTGCTCTTGCAGCGCTGTCGTTGTCTCGCTCATGGTTCCGGCCTTAAAGATTGTTGATCTTGTTGCTGAGTCGTTCGCTTTGCGCTTCCAGAGTCTTGACCTGAGCGGCGAAGTGCTTCTCCGACAGATACAGGCCCTTGTGGAAGTCACCGTAGAACTGTTGCGAAACCTGCAGGTATTCCAGGGCTTCATGAACGGCGACGCCGTTGCTGAGCACGCGTTCCGTGGCGACCAAGGTCAGCTGGAAGCTCTTCTCGATGTGGTTGTCCAGGGCAATGTTCATCGCCAGCGTCGTGATCAGGCCACCGACGAGGCTGCCCACCAACGCACCCGCAGGGCCGCCCAAGGCGCCAATCGCTGCGCCCACCGAAGCACCGCTCACGCCGGCGCCGGTCAGCAGCAACCCCTTGCCGGTGCGGGTTTCAAGTTCTTCGCCGGTGATCTTGCCGGCGGCGAACAACACCAGGTTCTGCACCACGTCCACCGCGCAGACGGCCGCCCCGGCAATACCGCCATTGGCGAAGGTGCGCTTGAACACTGAGCCGGCGAACAAGCCGGGCATCGAGCGGGCAGCGATGCTGACGCTTGCCGAGGCCACCCCGGCCTTCAAAGCGCTGTCGCCAGCGGCGATGGCCGTATTCTGAAGGATCAGCACGGTGGCGCGTTCGGCGCTGATTTCGCCATCCCTGACCTGGCGGATGTACTGGAAGGTGTTGATGCTGCCGGCGATGACCGTGGTGACGATGGCCGCCGACCCAGCCGCACGCATACTTTGCTGGAGCGTCGCTTTGTTCAGGTAGCCCGTCTGCATGTTCTCGTGCAGCGCCTTACCGGAAGACGATCCCGCGCCGACGTGCTCGGCATCGCGCTTGCTCAACCCGGTGGACTGAACGTCCTCGACGTCGAGGCGTCCAGCGGCCTTGTCATGCACTTTCTCGGCGGCCCGGGCGACCTCGGGGCGAGTGTCGCGATTCTTCAGCATGTCCTTGTGCGCGGACAGCTTGATGCCTTCAATCTGGTCGGACGGCCCGAGGAACACGTCGGCATTCTCGTAACGGTGAACCCCATCCTTGCTGGAGCGAAACGCCTTCTGCGTGGAGTCGGCATTCTTGAAATATTTCAGCTGTGCGCCCTGCAGTTGGGTATCGCCCTTCATGATGACGATGTCGTGGGTCATGTCGTTCTTCGCCAGCGGTGTCTTGGCGAAGTTATCGGTGAAGGCCCGGACATCCTTGTCCTTGAGGATCGCGTCCAGGTTGAACGACTCGGCATGCCAGGTTTCCGCCGCGAACCCGCCCTTGATCGCTTTGTTCTGAGCGGTGGAAGCGATCTTGGCCATGATGTCGTTGGCCTGGCTGATTTCGCCGACCATACGGCCGATCTTTTCTGAGGCCTGAGTGGGCCAGATCGGGCACAGGCTGACCGAATGGCTGATAAGTTTGCTGTCCTGCTTGTCCATGAGAAGGCCTCAGGCGTTGTGCTGAACGACGGCAGTGCCGACGCTGGAGTGGGGAGAGGCGGCACCGACAAGGGCGTCCTCGGCCAGATAGAACTGCTGCATTGATTTCAGGCGCTGACGGATCTCGTCGACCCAGACTTGGGGGGCATGGACGCGGATGTTCTCGTTGAGGCCGAAGATCCACCAGAGGGTCTCGCTCTCCAGAGGAACATAGGCGCATAGGCGTTTCCAGGCTTGGCCAGGGAGGTCGTGCAGGGACTGCTTGTCACTGAGCGGTGTCTCGCTCAGCAACTCGGCGATTTGCGGATGTATGTCCGCAACCAGTTCAACGCACTCGTCGCCCTGGCGTTGGCTGAAGCGGCCCCTGGCGATGTAATCGTCGATGTTGAAGTCAGGTTGCTCCTTGCTCTCGGTTTCCAGCATGCGGATTGACTGGATCCGGTGCAGGGCGAACTGGCGCAAGTCATCGTAGCCGTCCACCGATGCGAGCAGGTAGCTAATGGCATGTCGGGAAACCAGCCCAACCGGGTGCAGAGCCAGTTGCTTCACCTCACCTTTGCTGCGGCTGCGGTAAGCGACCTCGATCTGGCGACGTTCCAACAGGCTGCCGGAGACCGTTCGCCAAACCTCGGGAGCGATTGACGCTGGCATCAAGGTTTTGCCGTTGGGGATCGCACGGACGCGACGCGCCCAGTCCGCCAAACCGTTGTGGCCCACATCACCGAGGAAATTCCGCGCTCGGCGGAATTGCGGACTGAGCTGGTCGAGCACGGTCTGTGGCAGCAGGGTTGTCAGATGGCTTTCGGACAGGCAGAGGGCGAGCGCGGTGGGCGCGTCCATGTCCTGCAGCTTCAGCGGTGCATCGCGCGTGAAGCTCCAGCGGAAGGGTGATTCGCTCTCGTCGCATAGCAATGAGAACGGCAGGGACAGCCGATTAAGGTCGCGCTGAATGGAGCGCAGCGTGACGGAAAAACCCTTGTCATGCAGCTTTTCGAGCAGTGTGGTGCTGGCGATACGCTGTGGCTCGGTAGGAATCAGGCGCAGCAGGGCGAACAGCCTGAGCAGCGTATCCTTCGCTTGAGACATGGAGGCTTCCTTGTTGTGCATCAGTCGCTGATGCCAGATTGGTCACGATGCTAATAAAAATGCTGGCTTAATGCCACTTCACCAGCATCGCACATGACTAAAGTCAAATGGGTACGCAACCCGTTCAGGGGCCTTCGGGCGCGTGGGCTTCCTTGTAACGCTTCAAGTCTTGGTATTCGCGGTATAGCTCACAGGCCTTCTTCAGCACTACAACACAACCGATGGCGGCAAGTAGGTTCTTCATGACAGTGAGCTCCTAGTGGTTTTTGCATCTTGTTATGGGGGGGCGACAAATCGTGTCGTCGCATAGAGGTGTCCAAGGTCATAGCCGACTCTCGCTGACAAACAGCTCAGTCGCTTTGAGGAGGCACTGATGGATGGCACTACGGTCAGCCTGACTACAGGTAACCGAATCGATCGACTCGGGAGAGGAAGAATTGTAATCACGGTACTAAAACATGATGGCCATTGACCAAGCTCGTCCAAAGCATTGCTGAGGACCGAGAGCGGCGAAAACGAAACCCAAACTATATTACCCTTGAAATCAAGGGCAACCTAAAATACACTTTAGCTATTACCCCTCACCCCCAGGTGCTCCCCATGCTTCCTTCGCCCACTTCTCCCGACTTTCCTGCTGCTCTGAAAGCTAGGCGCGAACTTCTTGGATTGAGCCGCGCCGAGCTGGCCCGAAAGGCCAATATTCATGGCGTGATGCCCCGTCGCTATGAAGAATCTGACTGCGGGGAATTTGCGAGCCCCCGTGCCGACACATGGAAAAAGCTGAACGAGATTCTTTATCCCGAATTCACCATGAGTGCCGGGGTACAGCAGGAACCGTCCGAGTCAACGACCAACGCCAAAACGTCAAGTTTCCCCTATGGTGTCAGCGGTTTGAGCATCGCAGAAGCGAAAGCTGGCTTGGCAATCACCTTTGGAGTGGACATCGAACGTATCGAAATCATCATTCGCGGCTAAATTACTGCACTCATCAACATACAATTACAACTTAAGGGCAACCCATGAATATCCAGATCGCCGAGTGGGATGAGGTTTCGCGAGTACTCAAGCAAAACATCGCGGTAGTTCCACCGGGACAGGAGTTCACGATTCGGCAGATTATCGGGGAACCAGCCTGGGCACCGTTGCAACGTAAGACGCGTCATGACTTTGGCCGACACGTACGGCGGAATCTTGAACAATACGGGTTGGTGTTCGCACGCATGGCCGGACGAGTACTCGTATACAAAAAGTCCCATGTCTAAACCTGGCTTGGGGGTCTCTACGAAACCAGGGGCAATTCAGTGCCCCTGTTCGGAGCGGCACCATTTGACGAATGCTTGCCACCGATCACAGTGCGCTTTGACCGTACCGAAATGACCGCCACCGAACATGTCTTTCAACGCCTGCGGCCCTGCGTAGCTCAATTGCCTGCCATAGCCGAAATTACGGCCATCGCGTCTACCCTCCAATGCCATATCGGTCACCTCATCTGCCGTTCTCCGATCCTCGCCCCACGTCATCCCGCCAAGAATGTTGAGTGTTATCAGGGATCAAGGTCCCTGCGACCTGTGGGGAATGTCCTCTACGCGGGACTGGCGGCTCCTTACGTCCGGGAGCAAGGGCATCTCATGATCTGGCCTCCTGAGCACCGTTACCGGTGGGCGGGTGGAGGCAGCACTGGCTGACGAGACCAGTGCCTGAAGATCCTGAGCCTGGTGCAAGCAGCAATGCGATGACCGGGGCATGCCTGACTGTCAGTCAGGTGCAGTCCATTCCCTGGTCTGCGGCACCATCATCTACAAGGCTGTTGCTGGTGACATCGGCGTTTGTCACGCCGATTGTCACGAGGGGGAATGCCGCAAAGCCATATGCGATAAGGGCTGCAGCAGTGGTAGAAGTGCCCGTCTCTTTCCACAGAAAGAGACGGGCACAGGTTGGCGCAATAGTCGGCCAAGCGGATAGGTTGCTGCAGGGCAGCGAGGTACGGTGTGTCTGGCGCACGAGCGCTATATGTGTAAGAGCATCCATCACATGGGTAGTGACCGTACGAGCTGCCGGATGCGAATCGTACTTGGGCTGAACCACCGCGGGAGCGGCGTGACCTTTAAGGCTCGGGTCACCTGGGGTGCTGTCATCGACAGCCTTTGCACGGCCAGTTCTACGCCTGTGGATAAACCCGGTCAAGGGCCGAAATTAAGCGCCCTTGAGGACGTGAAAAGCGGTTATCCATGGGTGGAATTCCGTGGTAAACCCCGGACAACGTCGTGGCTTTTAGCTTTGTAAAGCAAGGTCCATCCAAACAGGGCGGCTTTGCAGCCCTGTTTGGATGGACCCGCGTGAAAGCGTAGCCAGCGCCGATCTTGCAGGCTCACCCGCGATTGAATGCGCCATGACCATTTGGCAAGGCTGTGACGTTGTCGCCTACCGGATGGGCAAAATCATGCGGAGTAACATGGGCCGATCTGTTGGCATCGATGTAGTTACTCCACCACGCCATGATCAATCGGCGCTGCTCCAGAAATTGAGCCTTGTGGATATACGCGGCGCGCACGCGGTTACGCTCCTGATGGCTCATCTGCCGCTCAATCGCCGCGTCCGTCCACAGCCCTGATTCGAGCAAGGCACTACAAGCCATGGTCCGGAAACCATGCCCGCACACGTCCTTGGTGGTGTCGTAGCCCATATTGCGCAGCACCTGGTTAACCGTATTCTCCGACAAGGGTTTCCAGTATCTGTGGTCACCAGGCAACACGAGTTCAGAGAAGCGGTTCAAGCTGCGCAGCTGTTCAAGGATCTCGATGACTTGAGGCGACAGCGGCACTATCTGAATGTCCCCACTCATCTTGGTCCCGCGTGTGGAATAGCGGACGCCTTCAATCGGCTTGCGGGTATCGGGGATCTCCCACATCGCCCGTTGTAGGTCGAACTCATCCCACCGGGCGAAGCGCAGTTCGCTCGAACGCACGAACACATGCAGCGTAAGCAGCACTGCGAGCCGGGTCAGCTCGCGACCGGTGTAGTTGTCGATTCGGCTCAACAATTCAGGAAGGCGGTTCAGCGAGAGCGCAGGACGGTGTACGGTACGCGGCGCTTGAATCGAGCCTGCCAGATCGAGCGCCGGATTTTGAGTGATCTGCCGCGCCCGCTTCGCACCCCGCATGATCGTGGATGGATAGTTATGCACACGCAGCGCTACATCCATGGTGCCGCGATCCTTGATCCGCTGGGTGACCTCAAGGAGATCATGGGTGTCGAGTTCAGCGATAGGCCTCTGGCCAATCAGTGGAAACACATGGGTACGCAACCTGCTCAGCACCGTCTTGGCGTGGCCCTCAGTCCAGCGACGGGACATTTCGACATGCCACTCCAGAGCGACGGTTTCAAACAGAAGACTTGCCCGCTGAGCTGCAATCTTGGCCTTCTGCTTCTCTTCCATCGGATCAAGGTTGTCGAGCAACAGCGCCTTGGCCTCATCGCGCTTGGTCCTCGCAACGGCCAATGAAACGATGGGGTACTTGCCTATGATCAGCGTGCCTTCCTTGCCGTTGGGTTTGAAATACCGCAGCCGCCAAGTCTTCGAGCCACAGGGCGCGACGTACAGGTACATGCCCCCGCCGTCGAACAGTTTGTAAGCGCGATCACGCGGCTTGGCCGTGGCATTTGAGGTCGCTGAGCGGAATGGCTAGGCGTGGCATAGGGGTACGTTCTCCATGCAGGAAAGACGCTGTACCCCAAAAATACCCCCGGTTATTGGGGATTTTGTTGGTTCCCGACGGAGGGTCGTGGAAACGAGAAACCGGCCAGAAGGCCGGTTTAGAGGGTTTCCAAAGCATTCAGCGGAATGCAGTGAGCTGGATGTGGTGCCGGAGACAGGAATCGAACCTGCGACCTTCGCGTTACGAGTGCGCTGCTCTACCGACTGAGCTACACCGGCGTGTAGCGCAACGTACCACTGCTCGCACCCGTTACGCAAACCCCTGTTTCCGCTAGTTTATTGCCCCACCCTCAAGGCGCCTTGCACCCCTTCGGCGCTAGGTCTTCCTCGAGGTCGGTCGTACACGCCCACCCACTAGCCGAACGCGTCAGGGTCAATGCCTTGCCCAGCGCATTGGCCGGCGCATCCACCAGCGTGCAAACGATGCTCCCGCTACCATCCGCCGCCTTGCCACTAGCCGTGATCGCACAGTGCGCCGTCGCCGGCTGGCCACCCAGCGCGGCCACATCCGCAACATCCTTCCCGTCATTCAACCGCAGGTCCATCGCGGTCTTCAGCGCGCTGATCTCCAGCAACCCGGCCGCGGCCTTGGAGCGTGACTGGTGGTTGGTGTACATCGGTAAGGCGATGGTCGCCAGAATGCCGATGATCGCGACGACGATCATCAGTTCGATCAGGGTGATACCGCGTTGCCCTTTCATGAACGTTTTCCTTTTTGATACGCGTACTCGTTGAGGTCAGGCTCGACCCCGGCTGGCAGCGGCGCAGTAGGCCTGAACAGACACCTTTTGTCACCCCTGCCCGCTTGGGCGTCGTCTTCGCTGAACTACTCTAGTGAGCATCACGGACGCGCGCCCTTGCATGGACGCGGCAAGCTGTTTCCAGGCTTGTCGCACGGGCAGAAAAAGGACCTTCGCATGACCCAATCCACACTCCTCTACACCTGGCACGGCACCGACGCCAACGGCGCGCCGGTCAGTGGGCAAACGTCTGGGCGCAGCCCGGCTTATGTGCGTGCCGGGCTTATCCGCCAGGGCATCAAGGTAGCCAGTTTGCGGCCTGCCGGTGGGCTGACGTTCAGTTTGCCGAAACGGCGGGCAAAGGCCGACCCTGCGGGGTTCAGCCGGCAACTGGCGACCTTGCTCAAGGCCGGGGTGCCGCTGCTGCAGGCGTTCGAGGTGATGGGGCGCAGTGGCTGTGATGCGGCGCAGGCGGCATTGCTGGATAGATTGAAACAGGATGTGGCCTCGGGCCTGGGGCTGGCGGATGCGTTGCAGCGCCACCCGGGGTGGTTCGATGCGTTGTACTGCAACCTGGTGCGGGTGGGTGAGCAGTCCGGCACGCTCGACCGGCAGCTGGAACAGCTGGCGGGCATGCTGGAGCAGCGTCGGGTGCTGCACAAGAAGGTGCGCAAGGCGATGATCTACCCGTTGCTGCTGTTGCTGACGGGGCTGGGGGTGTCGGCGATCCTGTTGCTGGAGGTGATTCCGAAATTCGAGAGCATGTTCTCTGGCATGGGCGTGGCGTTGCCGGCATTTACCCAATGGGTGATCGACTTGTCCACAGGGCTGAGCCGGTTTGCGCCGCTGTTGCTGGTGATGGGCGTGGTGCTAGGTTTTGCCATGCGCCAGCTCTACCGGCAGCACGCGCCAGCGCGCCTGTGGATATCTCGCCGGGTGCTGGGCTTGCCGGTGTTCGGCACGCTGCTGGGGCAGGCGGCGCTGGCGCGCTTTGCGCGCAGCCTGGCAACGTCCTACTCCGCCGGGGTGCCGTTGCTGGATGCGCTGGGCACGGTGGCCAGGGTCAGTGGCGGCGACCTGCATGAACAGGCGGTGTTGCGGCTGCGTCAGGGCATGGCCAATGGGCAGGGGCTGCACCAGGCGATGGTCGCTGAGCCGCTGTTTCCGCCGCTGCTGGTGCAACTGACGGCCATCGGGGAATCCAGTGGCACGCTGGACCAGATGCTGGAAAAAGCCGCCAGCCATTACGAGGAACAGGTCAGCCAGGCGCTGGACCAGTTGACCAGCCTGCTGGAGCCGGCCATCGTGCTGGTCCTGGGCCTGCTGGTGGGCGGCCTGGTGGTGGCGATGTACCTGCCGATCTTCCAGTTGGGTAGCTTGATCTGAACATGACTTTATGGACTTTGCTGGCTGAGCAGCCAGCGTACTTTCTCACCCTGGCCACGGTGCTCGGCCTGGTGGTGGGCAGTTTTCTCAATGTGCTGGTGTACCGCCTGCCGATCATGCTGGAGCGGCAATGGCAGCGTGAGGCGCAGGAAATGCTGGAATTGCCGATCACGCCGCACGAGCGTTTCGACCTGTGGCTACCCGCGTCGCGCTGCCCGCATTGCGCGCACCGGATTCGTGCGTGGGAAAACATTCCGATCATCAGCTACCTGGCCTTGCGCGGGCGTTGTTCAGCCTGCAAAACCCGCATCAGCCCGCGCTACCCATTGGTGGAGTTAGCCTGCGCGCTGCTGTCGCTGGTGGTGGCCTGGCGCTTTGGTGCTTCGCCCGAGGCCTTGCTGGCACTGCCGCTGACCTGGTGCCTGCTGGCCCTGAGCCTGATCGATGCCGAGCATCAGTTGCTGCCGGATGCGCTGGTGCTGCCGATGCTGTGGCTGGGGCTGATCGTCAACGCCTTCGGCCTCTACATCCCGCTGACCAGCGCGCTGTGGGGCGCGGTGGCCGGGTACCTCAGCCTTTGGACGGTGTATTGGCTGTTCAAGCTGGTCACTGGCAAGGAAGGCATGGGCTATGGCGACTTCAAGCTGATGGCGCTGATCGGGGCCTGGGGTGGCTGGCAGGTGTTGCCGTTGACCTTGCTGCTGTCGTCGGTGGTTGGGGCGCTGGCTGGGCTGTGCCTGCTGCGTCTGCGCCGGCATGCCATGGGTACGGCGATCCCGTTCGGCCCCTATCTGGCGATTGCGGGGTGGATTGCCGTGCTCTGGGGTGATGAAATATACGCTTCATACACACAACTGCTTGGATTCTGATGACCACTGCGGCCTTTACCCCCTGGATTCTCGGCCTGACCGGCGGCATTGGTAGCGGCAAGAGCGCCGCTGCCGAGCGTTTCGTCGAGCTTGGCGTGCACCTGGTCGATGCCGACCAGGCGGCGCGTTGGGTTGTCGAGCCTGGCCGCCCGGCCCTGGCCAGCATCGTCGAGCGCTTTGGCGCCGGCGTGCTGCAGGCCGACGGCCAACTCGATCGCGCCGCCCTGCGCCAGCTGATCTTCGCCGACCCGGCGCAGCGCAAATGGCTGGAGCAATTGCTGCACCCGCTGATCGGGCAGGAGATTTTCAGCTACCTGGCCAAGGCGGAGTCGCCGTATGCGGTGTATGTGTCGCCGCTGCTGATCGAGTCGGGCCAGTACCAGAAGACCCAGCGGGTGCTGGTGATCGATGCGCCGCAGGAGCTGCAGGTGGCGCGTACCCTGGCGCGTGACAACACCAGCGCCGAGCAGGTGCAGGCCATTCTCAAGGCCCAGCTGGCCCGCGAGGAGCGCCTGCGCCATGCCGATGATGTGGTGGTCAATGACGGCGACCTGGCCGCGCTGCATCAGCAGATTGACCGCCTGCACCACTTTTACCTGACTTTACGAGGAGGCCAGCCATGAGCCAGCCATTGACCGTCGATTGCCCGACCTGTGGCGCACCTGTGGAATGGAACGAGAAAAGCCCGTTCCGGCCATTCTGTTCGGACCGTTGCAAGCTGATCGACTTGGGCGCCTGGGCGGCGGAGGAGCACAAGATTCCGGGGGCGGAAGAGTCCGAGGATGAGCTGTACTCGGGGGATTTGGAGCCGCGGCATTGATCCGATAGCAAGGTGTCCTTCAGGGCCCTTTCGCGGGTGAACCCGCTCCCACAAGGACCTCAGGGTTCTTAAGGCTGGTGCAATACCTGTGGGAGCGGGTTTACCCGCGAAAGGGCCAATACAGCCGCCACAAAATCACCGATCATCCTCTTTCCACGGCGCCTGCAGATACCGCGTGCGGTTGAAGGTTTCCAGCCACTCCGGGCAAAACACCACCAGCGCACTGATCACCGTGCCGTTGATAAACGCTTCGGGGAACATCATCAGCCACAGGTAGCCGACAAAATCGCTGAGCCACTCCGGCATGGCGAAGCGCCCGTCCAGCCACAACAGCCCCAACGCGGTCGACAGGCAGGCCAGCACGGTCAGTGCCGCCGGGAAGAACCCCGAACAGAAGATATACACAAACAGGTTCCGCGGCTGGGCGCGCTCGACCCCTATCGCGCACGCCTCGGCTATCAGCACCGGCAGGCCAACCAGCAACAAGCCATTCACCCCAAGCGCCGCCAGGTCCTGGCGCCCCAGCGCCAGCAAGCCGAGCTGGGCCATGAATCCGCCCAGCACCGCCAGTGGCCAGTCCAGCAACAGCGTGACCGCCGTCATGCCAATGAAGTGGTACGACACCCCGGTATCGAAATCGCGCCGCACCAACCACAAGGCAAACAGGCAGAACACCGTGCCAAACAGCAGATGCTGGCGGCGCCGGTCAGTGAACAGCTCAACCCAGCGCACCTGGCTGACCGCCCAGATCAGCAACGGCACATATCCCAGCCAGCCAAGCGTAAGGGTGGTGCCGGACAACACCTGCGCGCTGATCACCTGAGGAATGCCCCTTGCAGCCATGTGGATAAAGCCGAGTCTACACCCATTCTCGGTTTCATCTGGCAGGGGTAGCGCAACAGTGCGCCGGTACCGGGCTGATTCCTGCGCACAAACAGCATCTTATCGTCATCGATTAGCGGCTAAGCTTGTCTGCATGGATGACTCAGACTACCTGCGCCTGCTTACCATCCAGGCGGAACAAGCCAATGCCTTTCTCTCCAACGCCCGCAAGTGGGAGCGGGAGCGTTGGGTGTGCCAACGCCTGTTGCAGGGGCTGAACATCCCCTATCGCAGCGAGGACTTCACCCCGGCCGGGCAAGAACCGCCAGATGTGCTGTTCCGTGACGCTGCATTCGAGGTGTTTTTCGTGCTCGACGAGGGCCGCCGGCTCAACGATGAATGGCGCGAAGAACTGCAGCGCCGGCGCAGTGCATTCTCCCTGGCGCAGCTGGTACGCCGCGAGGCGCGCCCGCGGCGCATCAGTGCCACCGAGCTGCTGGGGCGGCTGGCGCCGACCTTGCGCAAGAAGGCGCACAACTACCGGGAACGCGGGCTGGAGCTGAACGAGCTGGACATCATTGCCTTCGCCAGCCTCAAGCGCGAAGTGCTCGACCTCAACACTCACTTCCCGCCGCCCACCGAATACCTGCGCCAAGGCTGGCGCTCGCTGTCGCTGGTCGGGCCGACCTTTGCCCGGGTGCTGTTCGCCCACCCCGACGCGCCGGACTTCCTGCGCGGCAACCTGGGCCGCAGCATTGTGTTCGACGTGGGCATCAGTCTTTGATCCAGTGCAGCGAATGTTTGCGATGGCGTACACTCGGCGCCAGAGATAGAAAGCATTATCATTTGTTTCAAGCGCTTGCGTGAACACTGTAGCGTTTACGCAGTCACAAACGTCTACCTGACGAGGCCCTACCATGACCAGCCGCCTGAATCCGGAAGATCAGCGTCGTGTCGATGAGTATCTGCGAGCCCCCCAGCACCAAGTCGAGCGCAGGCCTTTCCGGCCGTGGCTGCTCCTTGTGCTGGTGGTGGCCGTGACCATCGGGTTGGGTCTCATCAGCCGCCTGCTCAGTGGACTGGTGCTATGAGCTGCTTCGCGCTCGCCCTCCCCCCGTGCAGTTTGCGGCCGGCCCCCGGGGCCACGAATTCCGTAAACCTTATGAGATATCCCCATGACTCATCGCATCGTGATTGTCGGCGGCGGCGCCGGCGGCCTGGAACTGGCGACCCGCCTGGGTAAAAGCCTGGGCAAGCGCAAGCAGGCCGAGATCACCCTGGTCGACGCCAACCTCACGCACATCTGGAAGCCCCTGCTGCACGAAGTGGCCGCCGGCTCGCTGAACTCCTCGGAAGACGAACTGAACTACGTGGCCCAGGCCAAGTGGAACCACTTCAACTTCCAGCTGGGGCGCATGAGCGGCCTGGACCGTGAAGGCAAACAGATTCAACTGGCCGCCACCCTCGACGAAGAGGGCCGCGAGCTGCTGCCTGCGCGCACCCTGGGCTACGATACCCTGGTCATTGCCGTGGGTTCCAACACCAACGACTTCGGCACCCTGGGCGCGGCGCAGCACTGCCTGTTCCTCGACACCCGCAAGCAGGCCGAGCGTTTCCACCAGCAGTTGCTCAACCACTACCTGCGTGCCCATGCCGGTGATGTGGCGAGCGAGAAGATCAGCGTGGCCATCGTCGGCGCCGGTGCCACCGGTGTGGAACTGGCCGCCGAGCTGCATCACGCGGCCCACGAACTGGCGGCCTATGGCCTGGACCGCATCCAGCCCAAAGACATGCACATCACCATTATCGAAGCAGGCCCGCGCGTGTTGCCGGCACTGCCAGAGCGCATCAGCGTGCCGGTGCACAAGACCCTGGAAAAGCTCGGGGTGAAGGTGATGACCAATGCCGCCGTCAGTGAAGTGACCGAGGATGGCCTGAAAACCAAGGACGGTGAAGTGATCCAGGCCAGCCTGAAGGTGTGGGCGGCCGGTATCCGTGCGCCGGGTTTCCTCAAGGACATCGATGGCCTGGAAACCAACCGCATCAACCAGCTGGTGGTGCGCCCTACCCTGCAGACCACGCGTGACGACAATATCTTTGCCTTCGGTGACTGCGCCGCCTGCCCGCAACCGGGTAGCGACCGCAACGTGCCGCCACGTGCCCAGGCGGCGCACCAGCAAGCTTCGATGCTGGCGCAGAGTTTGAAGGCGCGGCTGGAGAACAAGGCGCTGCCGACCTATGAGTACAAGGACTACGGTTCGCTGGTGTCGCTGTCGCGCTTCTCGGCGGTGGGCAACCTGATGGGTAACCTGATGGGCAGCGTGAAGCTGGAGGGCTGGCTGGCGCGGATGTTCTACGTGTCGCTGTACCGGATGCACCAGATGGCGTTGTACGGGTTCTTCCGTACGGCGTTGATGATGCTGGGTAGCAAGATTGGCCGGGGTACCGAGCCGCGCCTGAAATTGCACTGACACATGCAATAGCGGTTGCCTGTACTGGCCTCATCGCCGGCAAGCCAGCTCCCACAGGGACTGCACAAGACTCGAGGTCTGTGGAGCTCCTGGTGGGAGCTGGCTTGCCGGCGATAGGGCCGGTAGCCCTCTTGCAAGACGATCGCCGAGATGCACCGAAGGGGGCATTTTTGGTTGGATAAATTCGAGGCAAAAAAAAGGCATCTCATGCGAGATGCCCTTTTTTTCATGGTGGGTCGTGTAGGATTCGAACCTACGACCAATTGGTTAAAAGCCAACTGCTCTACCAACTGAGCTAACGACCCGGAAATGGTCGGGGTGAGGGGATTCGAACTCCTGACATCCTGCTCCCAAAGCAGGCGCGCTACCGGACTGCGCTACACCCCGTGATACTTAAAGAAAAAGGGCATCTCGCTTGAGATGCCCTTTTTACATGGTGGGTCGTGTAGGATTCGAACCTACGACCAATTGGTTAAAAGCCAACTGCTCTACCAACTGAGCTAACGACCCGGAAAATGGTCGGGGTGAGGGGATTCGAACTCCTGACATCCTGCTCCCAAAGCAGGCGCGCTACCGGACTGCGCTACACCCCGAGATTGGCTCCGCGACCTGGACTCGAACCAGGGACCCAATGATTAACAGTCATTTGCTCTACCGACTGAGCTATCGCGGAACTGAACTTCGGCACATCTTTACAGCTTCGAAGCTTGTGTTAGCTTCGGTCTCTTTGGCTATCCGCTTTCGCGTTGTCGCTGCTGAGGCCGGCTATTCTACATTCTTCGTTTTGCTTGTCAACCACTTTTTTTCATTCAACTTACTGATTTGTAAGTTGTTTTGCGGTCACCGATGTTGCTGGTGATTCGCTTAGTGCCTGACAACGCGGCGTATATTAGGGGCACTCGATTTTAGATGCAAGCAAAAATTTCAAAAATTTCAGCTAGTTATCCGGGAAGCCGGAAAGGCCCGGATTTGCTGGGGCTGTGAGGGCCTCTTCGCGGGCATGCCCGCTCCCACAGGCAAAAAAAAGCCCCGCAGATGCGGGGCTCATGGTGAAACAGATCAGCCGAAGACGATTTCGTCGCCTTCCACCTTGGCGGTAATCGCCGTCCCAGGCATGAACTTGCCTGCCAGGATCAACTGCGCCAACGGGTTTTCGATCCAGCGCTGAATGGCCCGCTTCAGCGGCCGTGCGCCATACACCGGGTCGTAACCCACGGCAATCAGCTTGTCCAACGCCTCCGGGCTCAAGCTCAGCGACAGTTCGCGCTCCAGCAGGCGGCTGCGCAGGCGGCCCAGCTGGATTTCGGTAATGCCGGCAATCTGCTCGCGGCCCAGTGGCTCGAACACCACCACTTCGTCGATACGGTTGATGAATTCAGGACGGAAGTGCGAACCCACCGCATCCATCACCGCCGCACGCTGTGCCTCGCGGTCACCCACCAGTTCCTGGATCTGCGCCGAGCCCAGGTTGGAGGTCATCACGATCACGGTGTTGCGGAAGTCCACGGTGCGCCCGTGGCTGTCGGTCAGGCGGCCGTCTTCCAGCACCTGCAGCAGCACGTTGAACACATCCGGGTGGGCCTTCTCCACCTCGTCCAGCAGCACCACCGAGTATGGCTTGCGCCGTACCGCCTCGGTCAGGTAACCGCCCTCTTCATACCCTACATAGCCTGGTGGGGCACCGATCAGGCGAGCCACGGAATGCTTCTCCATGAACTCGGACATGTCGATGCGCACCATCGCCTCTTCGGTGTCGAACAGGAACTCGGCCAGCGCCTTGCACAGCTCGGTCTTGCCCACCCCGGTCGGGCCGAGGAACAGGAACGAGCCACTCGGCCGGTTCGGGTCGGACAGCCCGGCACGCGAACGGCGCACGGCGTTGGCCACCGCGGTTACCGCCTCGCCCTGGCCGATCACGCGCTGGTGCAGCAGCTCTTCCATCTTCAGCAGCTTTTCACGCTCGCCTTCGAGCATCTTGGCCACCGGGATACCGGTCCACTTCGACACCACTTCGGCAATTTCTTCCTCGGTGACCTTGTTGCGCAGCAACTGGTTCTCGGTCTTGCCGTGCTGGTCGACCATCTGCAGGCTGCGCTCCAGGTCCGGGATCACCCCGTACTGCAGCTCGGCCATGCGGCTCAGGTCGCCTTTGCGACGGGCGGTCTCCAGCTCCTGGCGGGCCTGCTCGATCTTTTGCTGGATCTGCGCCGAGCCCTGCACCTCGGCCTTCTCGGAAGCCCAGATTTCTTCCAGGTCGGCGTATTCACGCTCCAACCGGTCAATTTCCTCGGTCAGCTTCTCCAGGCGTTTTTTTGCCGCTTCGTCTTCTTCCTTCTTCAGCGCCTGCGATTCCACCTTCAGCTGGATCAGGCGACGATCGAGGCGGTCAAGCACTTCCGGCTTGGAGTCGATCTCCATGCGGATGCGGCTGGCCGCTTCGTCGATCAGGTCGATGGCCTTGTCCGGCAGCTGGCGGTCGGTGATGTAACGATGGCTGAGCTTGGCCGCAGCAATGATGGCGCCGTCGGTGATGGCCACCTTGTGGTGCACTTCATAGCGCTCCTTCAGGCCACGCAGGATGGCGATGGTGTCTTCCTCGCTCGGCTCCTCGACCAGCACCTTCTGGAAGCGGCGCTCCAGGGCCGCGTCCTTCTCGATGAACTGGCGGTACTCGTTCAGCGTGGTGGCGCCAACGCAGTGCAGCTCGCCACGGGCCAGGGCCGGCTTGAGCATGTTGCCGGCGTCCATGGCGCCCTCGCCTTTGCCGGCGCCGACCATGGTGTGCAGTTCGTCAATGAACAGGATGATCTGGCCTTCCTGCTTGGACAGCTCGTTCAGCAGGCCTTTGAGGCGCTCTTCGAACTCGCCGCGGTACTTGGCACCGGCAATCAGCGCGCCCATGTCCAGCGCCAGCAGGCGCTTGCCCTTGAGGCCGTCGGGCACTTCACCATTGATGATGCGCTGGGCCAGGCCTTCGGCGATGGCGGTCTTGCCTACGCCAGGCTCACCGATCAGCACCGGGTTGTTCTTGGTACGGCGTTGCAGCACCTGCACGGTACGGCGGATTTCGTCGTCACGGCCGATCACCGGGTCCAGCTTGCCTTCTTCGGCACGCTTGGTCAGGTCGACGGTGTACTTGTCCAGCGCCTGGCGCGATTCCTCGGCGTTGGCGTCGTTGACGGCCGCGCCGCCGCGCAGGTTGTTGATGGCATTTTCCAGGGCCTTCTTGGTCACGCCCTGGCTCAACAACAGCTTGCCGAGCTTGCTGTTCTCGTCCATGGCGGCCAGCAGCACCAGCTCGCTGGAAATGAACTGGTCACCCTTCTGCTGGGCCAGGCGGTCGGCCTGGTTGAGCAGGCGCGCCAGGTCCTGCGACATGTTCACGTCGCCGGTGGGGTTCTGGATTTTCGGCAGCTGGTCGAGTTCTTTCACCAGCGCCTGGCGCAGGCTGTTGATGTCGAAGCCTACCTGCATCAGCAGCGGCTTGATCGAACCGCCCTGCTGCTCGAGCAGTGCCTGCAACAGGTGCACGGGCTCGATGGCAGGGTGGTCCATGCCAACGGCCAGGGATTGGGCATCGGATATTGCAAGCTGCAGCTTGCTGGTCAAACGGTCTATTCGCATGGGGTACCTTCCTTTAAAGGGCAGGTCGGAGCGATGGACAGCGCCTGTTTATGAAGAAACCTGCCTGAGATGACCTTATAGATAAGGCTGATTCTGGAAGATTCAAGCGTAGCGGGGTTGACCGGGGTCAACCTGTTGGATTAGTGCTGGGCCATTCGCGGGTGAACCCGCTCCCACAAGTACTGCACCGCTCTCAGGGCCTGTGATTATCCTGTGGGAGCGGGTTCACCCGCGAAGAGGCCGGCGCAGGCTAGCGAGGTTCCAGCCACACCAGGGAAGCAAAGCGCCCACCCTGCGGGGTACGGCGATAGGAGAAGAACCGCTCATCGCTGACTGTGCACAAGCCACCGCCGTAAACAGCAGTCACCCCACGCGCCGCCAATCGAATACGCGCCAGCTCATAAATGTCGGCCATCAACTTGCCCGGCCGGGCACCATCGACAAAGGCCCTGGCCGCTTCCGGGTGCACCGCCGTAAAGGCATCACGCACCTCCAGCCCCACTTCGAACGCCTGCGGGCCAATCGCCGGCCCCAACCACACCAGCACCTCTTCGGGCGGCAGTGCCAGGCGATCCAAGGTGGCCTCCAGCACACCACCGGCAAGCCCGCGCCAGCCAGCATGCGCCGCGGCCACGCGGGTACCGGCCCGGTCGCAGAACAGCGCAGGCAGGCAATCGGCAGTCATCACGGTGCAGGCAATGCCAGGCTGGTCGGTCCAGCTGGCGTCGGCCTCGGCCACCACGGCCGGGTCGGCATCCGCCACCACCAGCCCATGCACCTGCTTGAGCCAGGCCGGCTGGATGGCGAATTCGTCGCTCAGGCGACGACGGTTCTCGGCCACCGCGGCAGGGTCGTCCCCTACATGGTCGCCAAGGTTGAAGGTTTCATAGGGCGGCAGGCTGACGCCGCCCTGGCGGGTGGTGACACAGGCGCGCACCGAGGCCGGGGCTGGCCAGTCGGGGAACAGCAGCGACTGCGTCAGGCCACTCATCCGACAAAGCTCTCGCGGTCCTGGTTCAGCAGCGACAGCAACCAGACGAAGTCATCCGGCAGCGGCGATTCCCACTTCATGACTTCACCGGTAATCGGGTGGGCCAATGCCAGGAAGCGCGCATGCAGTGCCTGGCGCGGGAAGGTTTTCACCGCCTCGACCATGGTCGGGCTGGCTGCCGGCGGAATGCGGAAGCGCCCGCCGTAGGTCTGGTCGCCGACCAACGGGAAGCCAACGTGAGCCATGTGCACGCGAATCTGGTGGGTACGGCCGGTTTCCAGCTTGACCCGCACGTGGGTGTGCGAGCGGAAGCGCTTGAGCACACGGTAGTGGCTGACCGCCGGCTTGCCGCCGTCGGTGACCGCCATGCGCTGGCGCATGCCGCCGTGGCGGCCGATCGGGGCATCGATCTTGCCGCCGGCAGTGACCACGCCAATCACGATGCACTCGTAGATGCGGCTGACCTTGCGCGCCTGCATCTGCTCGACCAGCCGGGTCTGCGCCTGCAAGGTCTTGGCCACCACCATCAGGCCGGTGGTGTCCTTGTCCAGGCGGTGGACGATACCGGCACGCGGTACGTTGACGATGTCAGGCACGTGGTGCAGCAGTGCATTGAGCAAAGTCCCGCTGGCATGCCCGGCGGCCGGGTGCACAACCAGCCCGGCAGGCTTGTTGATCACCATGATATGGTCGTCTTCGTAGACGATATCCAGCTCGATATCTTCGGCGACCCACTCGCCCTGGGCCTCTTGCTCGGCCTCCAGGACAAGTTGCGAGCCACCATAGACGAGGTCTCGAGGGCGCACCACGGCACCATCGACCGTCAGGCGGCCTTCTTTGATCCACGAAGTCAGCCGGGAACGCGAGTACTCGGCGAACAATTGGGCGGCGACCTGGTCGAGGCGTTGACCGCCCAGTTCGGACGGGACCTCTGCGCTAAGTTGAATGATCTCGGACATGCTCGATTCGGCGGGCGCACAGCCTTTGGTTTCGGCTGCGAGCTTGTGGTTAAATACGACTTCTTTTGTCCCGGGGTTGGCCGGGGCGCTCATCATAACAGGACGGCACCGCCCAAGACAGCGGCCGTCAAAGGGACGCAAGCCGCCATGCAAGTGAAACACCTGCTGCTGATCGCCATCCTCGGGCTCACCGCGGCCTGTTCCTCCAATAAAGAAGTGATTGACGAGAACCTCAGCGAGGCCGAGCTGTATCAGCAGGCGCAAGCTGACCTGGACAACTCCAGCTACACCAGCGCCGTGAACAAGCTCAAGGCCCTGGAGTCGCGCTACCCGTTCGGCCGCTATGCCGACCAGGCGCAGCTCGAGCTGATCTACGCCAACTACAAGAACTCCGAGCCCGAGGCTGCCAAGTCGGCTGCCGAGCGCTTCATCCGCCTGCACCCGCAGCACCCGAACGTCGACTATGCCTACTACCTCAAGGGCCTGACCTCGTTCGACCAGGACCGTGGCCTGGTGGCGCGCTTCCTGCCGCTGGACATGACCAAGCGTGACCCGGGTGCTGCCCGCGACTCGTACAACGAGTTCGCCCAGCTGACCAGCCGCTTCCCCAACAGCCGCTACGCGCCCGACGCCAAGCAGCGCATGATCTACCTGCGCAACCTGCTGGCCTCGTACGAAATCCACGTGGCCGACTACTACCTGAGCCGCCAGGCCTATGTAGCCGCCGCCAACCGTGGCCGCTACGTGGTGGAGAACTTCCAGGAAACCCCATCGGTCGGCGACGGCCTGGCGGTGATGGTCGAGGCGTACCAGAAGATGCACCTGGACGAACTGGCCGCCACCAGCCTGGAAACCCTCAAGCTCAACTACCCGGACCACCCGAGCCTGGCAGATGGCGAGTTCCAGCCAAAGCAGACCGAGTCTGACGGCCGCGGCTGGCTGTCCAAGGCGACCCTGGGCCTGATCGAAACCGAAACCCCGCTGCCGCCGGGTGAAACCCGCGCCAACCAGGACGTGGTCAAGCAGTTCCAGGACGCACGTGACGAGATGCCACGTGAGTTGCTGCCGACTGACGAGAACGGTGACCCGATCGTGCCGGAAGGGCCGAAGGAAGCCGAGAAAGACCGCTCCTGGTTCAGCTACATGACCTTTGGTCTGTTCGACTGATACGCAGCGGTACATGAAAGGGAGGCCTTGGGCCTCCCTTTTTTATTGGCCGCGTCCTAGACTGTCGGCTTCTTCAACCGACAAGCTGGACACCATGGTTCGCCTACTTTTCTGGATCGCCCTGATCGCCGCAGCGTTCTGGCTGTGGCGCAAGTTCAAAGCCAGCCAACAGTCGCACCCCGAGGCCAAGCTGGATGCGCCGCTGAAGATGGTGCGCTGCGCCCATTGCGGCGTGCACCTGCCCAATGACCGGGCGCTGCAGCAGGGCAACGAGTGGTATTGCAGCCAGGCGCACCTGCAACAGGGCCCAGACCGCCAGAACTGAACACAGTACCCTGTGGGAGCGGGTTCACCCGCGAATGCGTCGGTAGCTTCACTGCAGCATTCGCGGGTGAACCCGCTCCCACAGGTTGTGCGGTGAATCCCAACATCACTTATCCCTCCCCGACCCTTTCGCACCATTTGCGACCCCTCCCCCGCCGCCAGCATTGACCCACCCCGGCAAAACTCGCTAAATCCTATTTATCCGCATAAATATGAAAAATAGCGAAATGCTCAAACCCAAACGCAAGCGCCAGAAGCTGTCCGATGTGATCGTCGAATCGGTCAAGCGCTCGATCGTCACCGAAGCGCTGCACCCCGGCGACCGCCTGCCCACCGAACGTGAGCTGATGGAGCATTTCGAGTGCTCCAAGGGAACCGCCCGCGAAGCGCTCAAGGCCCTGGAAGTCGAGGGCCTGGTCAGCACCCGCACCGGCCCGAGCGGCGGCGCCTACCTCAATGAAGTCGGCACCGAACCTGCCAGCCGCGCGCTGCGCAACTACCTGCACTTCCAGCACCTGGACGGCGAACAGGTGTACCAGTTGCGCAAGGTCATCGAGGTGGAGCTGGCGGTATCGGTAATGGGCAAGCTGAGCGAAGCCGACTACGCCGCGCTGCAGGCCAACATCGACTTCTGCAGCGCCCCGGAAGACAGCGAAGAAGGCCAGCGCGAACAGCGCCTGGCGGAGCTGGAATTCCACACCCTGCTGGCCGACCGCTGCCCCAACCCGTTGCTGCGTTTCATGGCGGTGTTCCTCAACGACCTGCTGCGCGACCTGGTGGTGCTGAAAAAGGCCTACCTGCCCAAGCGCCAGCAGTTCGCCGCTGCCAACATCGCCTACCACAAGCAATTGCTGACCGCCCTGCGCGCCAGCGACGAGCCCGCCGTACGCCGGCTGATGCACGAACACATGTGCGACGCCGAACACCACATGACCGCGCTGGAAGGCGAGGTTGCCCGCAACTTCCTGCTGGAGTTCGAACACCACCACTGATCCGCCTGGAAAGAGGCCTGCACACAGGCCCGGCCGTACCCGCTTTGTCATTGCCACTCCTGCCTAATAACCACAACCAAGGAGTTACTCATGCAAAGACGTACCCTGCTCAAGGCAGGCCTTGCCCTGGGTGCCTTAGGTAGCCTCCCCCTGGGGGCGCACCGGGCATTCGCCGAGCAACCATTGACCTTCTATGGGCTCAAATCCATGTCTGGCGCCTTCGCCAGCTACGGCAAGTACGCCGACATGGGCTCACGCCTGGCCATCGCCGAATACCCGCAACTGCTCGGCCACCCGCTCAAGTACAAGGTCATCGACACCGAAGGCAACGCCGGCAAGGCGGTGCGCAAGGTGCAGGAAGCCATCGGCCAGGATGGCGCCCGCTTCTTCCAGGGCTGCACCCTGTCGTCCTCGGCACTGGCGGTGTCGAAGGAAATCCACAAGGCCGGCGGCGTGTTCATGACCCCGGTCGGCGCTGACGAAATCACCGGCAAGGACTGCAATGCCTCGACCTTCCGCTGGTCGGTGCCCACCTACGGCGCCATCCGCGAAACGCTGGTGCCAATGATCCGCCAGCTGCCACAGGCCAAGCGCTGGTACACCATCACCCCGCAATACGTGTTCGGCGATGCCCTGCTGGACAACGCCCGCAAGGTGTTCGCCGAGCTCGGTGTGGAACACATCGGCAACAGCTACCACTCGCTGCAGGAGCAGGAGTTTTCCGGCTACCTGACCAACGCCATCGCCGCCAAGCCCGACGTGCTGGTGCTGCTCAACTTCGGCAGCCAGGCGTCCAACGCCCTGCGCCAGGCAGTGAACTTCGGCATCAAGGAGCGCATGAAAGTGCTGATTGTGTGGTCCGCCGGCCTCGATCAGTTCCAGGAGCTGGGCAGCGACGTGCTCGAAGGCGTGTACTTGGGCGCGCAGTACTGGCACCAGGTCGATACCCCACTGAACCAGCAGCTGGTCGCTGCCACCCGCAAGGCTTATGGCATCAACCCCAACTACCCGCTGGCGGCCGACTACATCGGCACCAAGGTCATGCTCGAAGCCATCATCAAGGCCGGCAGCCTGGATGGCGCCGCCGTGTCCGCGGCATTGCAGGGCATGCGCTTCCAGGGCCCGACCGGCGAAGAACTGATCCGCCCGGGCGACCACCAGGTGCTCAAGGATTACTACCTGCTGCGCGGCAAGCCCCAGGGGCAGATGCGCGATGAGGACGACCTGGCCGAAGTCATCAGCTCGGGCCGCTCGTTCGTCGAAGTCGACCACACCGGTTGCGCCCTGGCCTGAGGCCGCGGCGTCAGTCACAAACACTCGTACAGGCAGCCGCATCGCGCGCTGTCGAGGGCACGCTCATGCTCGATTTGTACCTGTTCCAACTGCTCAACGGCCTGGGCCTGGGGATGATCTACTTCCTCATCGCCGTGGGCCTGACGATCATTTTCGGCCTGCTCAACTTCGTCAACTTCGCCCACGGCGCGTTCTTCTTGCTGGGCGCCTACCTGTGCTACACCGCCGTGGCCATTACCGGCAACTTCTGGCTGGCCCTGCTGATCGCACCGCTGGTGGTGGCGGCGCTGGCCTGGGCGGTCGAGCGTCTGCTGATCAAACGCATCTACCACCTGCCGCACACCTTCCAGATCCTCGTCACCCTCGGTATTGCGCTGATCATCCAGGAAGCCTCGGTACTGATCTGGGGCCCGGTGGGCAAGAACATCGCCGTGCCGCCGGAGCTGCGCGGGGTGCTGATCGTCGGTGACTTCATCTACCCCTACTACCGGCTGTTCCTGATCGGTTTCGCCGCGCTGATCGGCCTTGGCCTGTGGCTGCTGCTGGAGCGCACCCGCTTCGGCGCCCTGGTGCGGGCCGGCAGCGAAAGCACCGAAACCGTGTCGCTGCTGGGCACCAACATCTTCCGCCTGTTCTCCCTGACCTTCGCCCTGGGCGTGGGCCTGGCCGGCGTGGCGGGCGTGCTGTTCGCACCGCTGCGTGGCGCCCAGCCCTTCGTCGGCCCGGAAATCCTCGGCATCGCCTTCGTGGTGGTGGTGATCGGCGGCATGGGCTCGTTCGGCGGCGCCCTGGTCGGCGGCCTGCTGGTGGGTGTGGTGCAAAGCATGATGACCAGCCTCTGGCCGCAAGGCGCCAGCCTGATGATCTACGGCGCCATGGCCGCAGTGATCCTGGTCCGTCCCTATGGCCTGTTCGGGAGAGCCTGAGATGAGCGAGAAAAACCCATTGCCAGTCGCCAAGGGCCGCGCCCCGGCCCTACTGTTGCTGGTGGTCGCCAGCCTGGTGGCGCTGCCGCTGCTGCTGCCATCGGCCACCCTGGCCACCGAGATCCTGATCTTTGCCCTGGCGGCGCTGGCCTGCAACCTGCTGCTCGGCTACACCGGCCTGCTGTCGTTCGGCCAGGGCATCTTCTTTGGCGTAGGCGCCTATGGCGCGGCGCTGCTGATGATCCACCTGCAGTGGGGCATGTTCGCCGCGCTGCTGGGCGCAGCAGTGTTCGGTGCCTTCCTGGCGCTGCTGGTAGGCGCCCTGGCGATCCGCCGCACGGGTATCTACTTCGTCATGCTGACCCTGGCCTTCAGCCAGATGGCCTACTTCCTGGCCTACACCCTCAGCGGCTGGACCGGCGGTGACAACGGCCTGCTCGATGTGCCCCGGCCCAACATCGAAATCGCCGGCCATGTGCTGGTCGACCTGGCCGACCCACGGCACTTCTATGTGTTCGTCGCGGTGCTGTTCCTGCTGATCTTTGCCGGCGCGCTGCGGGTGATCCGCTCGCCATTCGGCAGCACCCTGCTGGCCATCCGCGAAAACGAGACCCGCGCCGCAGCCATCGGCTACGACACCCGCCACTTCAAGATCCTGGTGTTCATGCTGTCGGGCGCCATCACCGGTATCGCCGGGGCGCTGTACGCCATGCTGCTGCACTTTGCGCCGCTGTCGAACATCGACCTGATGATGAGCGAGAACATCCTGATCATGACCATCGTGGGTGGCACCGGCTCGCTGTTCGGCTCGCTGCTGGGGGCCGGCGCCATCGTGCTGCTGGGCGACGTGCTGTCGGAGCTGTGGCCGCGCTGGCTGATGCTGCTGGGGGTGATCCTGATCCTGGTGGTGGTGTTCATGCGTGGCGGCCTGTGGGGCGGCCTGGCCGAACTGGGCAAGCGCCTGCTGGCTAACCGCAATGCCAATGACAAACCCCAGGCCAAGACCAAGGAGACTCTGTGATGAGCGACTACCTCCTGGAAACCCGCCAGCTGGAGCTGGCCTACGGGCCGTTCAAGGCGGTTGCGGGTGTCGACCTCAAGGTTCGCGCCGGCTCCATCCACACCATCATCGGCCCCAACGGCGCCGGCAAGACCAGCCTGTTCCACTGCCTGACCGGCGAGCGCCAGGCCACCGCGGGCAAGATCCTGTTCAACGGCCAGGACATCATCCGCAAGCCGTCCCACGGGCGCGTGGCGCTGGGCATGGCCCGTTCGTTCCAGCTCACCAGCCTGTTCCAGAACCTGTCGGTGCGCGAGAACCTGCGCCTGGCCGCCCAGGGCCGCGATGGCCTGGGTGCGCTGAACTTCTGGCGCAGCGTCGAGCACAAGCGCAGCCACTGGGACACCGCCGACCAGGTGCTGGAGCGCCTGAAGCTTGCCGCCCGCGCCGAGACCCTGGCCGGCGAGCTGTCGCACGGCCAGCAACGGGTGCTGGAGGTGGGCATGTCGATCTGCGCCAAACCCACCCTGCTGATGCTCGACGAACCCACTTCGGGCATGGGCATCGACGACATCCCGGTGATGACCGACTTGATCAGCGACCTCGGCCGCGACCACACCGTGCTGCTGATCGAGCACAACATGAGCATCGTCATGTCGATCAGCCAGCGCATCACGGTGATGAGCCACGGCCAGATCCTGGTCGAGGGTACCCCTGAACAGGTGCGCAACGACGAGCGTGTCCGCACCGCCTACCTTGGAGAGGCCGCCTGATGCTCAATGTCGATTCGATCCACTCCTACTACGACAAGAGCCATGTGCTCGAAGGCGTCTCGCTCAAGGTCGAGGCTGGCGAACTGGTGACCCTGCTGGGGCGCAACGGCGCCGGCAAGACCACCACCCTGCGCAGCATCCTCGGCATCGTCCGCCCACGGCAGGGGCAGATCAGCTTCAACGGCCAGCAGCTGGTCGGCCGCGAAATCTTCGATATCGCCCGGCTCGGCATTGCCCTGGTGCCAGAGCACCGCGGCATCTTTCGCCAGCTCAGCGTGGAGGAGAACCTGAGGATTGCCGTTCGCAAGGACAGCCGCTGGCAGCTGGAAGACGTGTACAGCATGTTCCCGCGGCTGAAGGAACGGCGCCGCAACGGCGGTTTCGCCCTGTCCGGCGGCGAGCAGCAGATGCTGGCCATCGCCCGCGCCCTGCTCAACGGCCCCAAGCTGCTGATCCTCGACGAGCCCACCGAAGGCCTGGCCCCGGTGATCGTCGACGAACTGGTGAGGATTCTGCGGCGGATCAAGGACGAAGGCCTGTCGATCCTGCTGGTGGAACAGAACCTGATGGTCTGCGACGCCCTCGCTGACCGCCACTACGTGCTGGAACAGGGCCGCGTCGCCTACCAGGGCAGTGCGGCGCAGTTCCGCGAGGATCCGAGCATCAAGAACCGTTACCTGGCCCTTAGTGCCTGACCCAGATCCGTTTTTCTGTACCGGCCTCTTCGCGGGCTTGCCCGCTCCCACAGGTACTCCACCGGCCTGAGAGAGGTGAGATCCCTGTGGGAGCGGGCAAGCCCGCGAAGAGGCCGGCACAAGCAACCCAGTCATTTCAGGAGAGATGAACCATGAACACCCGCATCGATCCCTCGCAGCACCTGCTCGACCAGGGCCCGCTGGTCAACCGCGATCGCCTCTGGCAATCGCTGATGGACCTGGCCCGGCTCGGCGCCACCGCCAAGGGTGGCGTATGCCGCCTGGCCCTGACCGACCTCGACCGCCAGGCCCGCGACCTGTTCGTGCGCTGGTGCGAAGACGCCGGCTGCACGGTCAGCATCGACGCCATCGGTAACATCTTCGCCCGCCGCCCCGGGCGCAACCCGGCCCTGCCGCCAGTGATGACCGGCAGCCACATCGACACCCAACCCACCGGCGGCAAGTTCGACGGCTGCTACGGGGTCATGGCCGGCCTCGAGGTACTGCGCACCCTGAACGACCTGGACCTGACCACCGAGGCCCCGCTGGAAGTGGTGGTATGGACCAACGAGGAAGGCTCGCGCTTCCCGCCGTGCATGATGGGCTCGGGCGTGTTCGCCGGTAAGTTCGGCCTGCAGGAGACCCTGGCCAAGGTCGACGACCAGGGCCTGTCGGTAGGCGCGGAACTCCAGCGCATCGGTTATGCCGGCCCACGCGTGCCCACCGGGCATGCCGTCGGTGCCTACTTCGAAGCACATATCGAACAAGGCCCGGTGCTGGAAGACCAGCGCACCACCATTGGCGTGGTCCAGGGCTGCCTGGGGCAGAAATGGTTCGACCTGGTACTGACCGGCGTCGAGGCCCATGCCGGCCCGACCCCGATGCACCTGCGCAAGGATGCCCTGGTCGGTGCCGCCGAGGTGGTGGCTGCGGTCAACCGCGTGGCGCACGCCCACCAGCCGCATGCCTGCGGCACCGTCGGCTGCCTGAACCTGCACCCGGGCTCGCGCAATGTCATCCCCGGCCAGGTGCAGATGACCATCGACCTGCGCCACCTCGACCCCGAGCACCTCGCCGCCATGGTCAGCGAAGTACGCGCGGCCATTGAAACCAGCACGGCAAGACACGGGTTGAGTTTCGAGCTGACGCCAACCGCCGACTTCCCGCCGCTGTACTTCGCCGAGCAGTGCGTGGACGCCGTGCGCCAAGGCGCGCGGGAGCTGGGCCTGAGCCACATGGATATCGTCAGCGGCGCCGGCCACGACGCGATCTTCCTCGCCGAACTGGGCCCGGCCGGGATGATTTTTGTGCCTTGCGAGGGCGGCATCAGCCACAACGAAATCGAAAATGCCGCGCCACAGGACCTGGCCGATGGCTGCGACGTGCTGCTGCGCGCCATGTTCCAGGCCGCCAACCCGGGAGCCCGTTGAGATGACCCAGAAAACCGCGATTGGCGAGTTCACCGCCGTCGAACTGCTTGAGTTGTACCAGCGCCGCCAACTGTCACCGGTCGAGGTGATCGACGATGTGCTAGCGCGCATCGACCTGCACAACCCGGCGGTCAACGCCTATTGCCATGTCGACGGCGAAGGTGCCCGCGCCGCCGCCCGCGCCAGCGAACAGCGCTGGCAGCGTGGCGAGCCCTGCGGCCGGCTGGATGGCGTACCCGCCTCGATCAAGGACCTGACCCTGACCCGGGGCATGCCCACACGCAAGGGCTCGCGCACCACCTCGGGAGCCGGCCCGTGGGAAGTCGATGCGCCCTTCACGGCCTTCATGCGCGAAGCCGGCGCTGTGTTGGTGGGCAAGACCACCACGCCGGAGTTCGGTTGGAAGGGGGTGACCGACAACCCGCTGTACGGCATCACCCGCAACCCCTGGGATACCCGGCTGACCGCCGGCGGCTCGTCTGGTGGCGCCGCGGCGGCAGCCGCGCTGAACCTGGGCGTGCTGCACCAGGGCAGCGATGCCGGCGGCTCGATTCGCATCCCTTGCGCCTTTACCGGCACCTTCGGCATCAAGCCGACCTTCGGCTACGTACCGCAATGGCCGGCCAGTGCCATGACCGTGCTGTCGCACCTGGGGCCGATGACGCGCACCGTCGACGATTCGGTACTGATGCTCGACTGCGTCGCCCGCCCCGATGCCCGTGACGGGTTGGCCGGCGCACCCAGGCAGGCGCCGTGGCTGGGCCAGGAGCAGGACCTGAGCGGCCTGCGCATCGCCTACAGTGCCAACTTCGGTTACGTGCAGGTCGACCCGCAGATCCAGGCACTGGTGGCCCAAGCCGTGCAGCGCCTGGCACGGCTGGGCGCACAGGTTGAGGAAGTCGACCCGGGGTTCGGCGACCCGCTGGAGACGTTCAATACCCTGTGGTTTGCCGGCGCGGCGCGGTTGGCCAGTGCGTTCAGCGATGAACAGCGGGCGCAGCTTGACCCAGGGCTGCGCTGGATTGCCGAACAGGGAGCGCGAATCAGTCTGGGTGACTACACCCAGGCCCTGGAGGCACGCGCAGAGTTGATCGCGAAGATGAATGCCTTCCACCAGCGTCATGACCTGCTGGTATCGCCGATGCTACCGCTGGTGGCATTCGAGGCAGGGCACAATGTGCCGCCGGAGTCGGGGATGACGCAGTGGATGGAATGGACGCCGTTCAGCTATCCCTTCAACCTGACCCAGCAGCCGGCGGCTTCGGTGCCGTGCGGGTTCACCCGCGAGGGGTTGCCGGTGGGGCTGCAGGTGGTGGCCGGGCGCTTTGCCGATGAGCAGGTACTGCGGGTGTGCAAGGTCTATGAGCAGCATTACCCTAGCCGGCACTTGCAGGCACCGATTACCGGTTGAGTGCTCTATTGGACCCGCCGGCTGGAATATTTATTGGCCTTGCTGACCTCATCGCCGGCGAGCCGGCTCCCACAGGCAAAGCACAGGTCCCGAGGCTGTAGGTGGACCTGTGGGAGCTGGCTTGCCAGCGAAAGGGCCGCAAAGCGGCCCCGGCAATCTCAGCTCAACCTACCGGCTGAGTACTCTATTGGCCCCGCCGGCTGGAATATTTATTGGCCTTGCTGGCCTCATCGCCGGCAAGCCGGCTCCCACAGGTAAAGCACAGGTCCCGAGGCTGTAGGTGGACCTGTGGGAGCTGGCTTGCCGGCGAAAGGGCCGCAAAGCGGCCCCGGCAATCTCAGCTCAACCTACCGGTTGAGTACTCTATTGGCCCCGCCGGCTGGAATATTTATTGGCCTTGCTGGCCTCATCGCCGGCAAGCCGGCTCCCACAGGCAAAGCACAGGTCCCGAGGCTGTAGGTGGACCTGTGGGAGCTGGCTTGCCGGCGAAAGGGCCGCAAAGCGGCCCCGGCGACCTCAGCTCAACCGCCCGGCTGGCGCATACGGCGCCGGGTCAATGATCGGCTCTGCCCCAGTCAACAGGTCGGTAAACAGCTGGCACGAAGCCGGCGCCAGCACCAGCCCGTTGCGGTAATGCCCGCAGTTCAACCACAACCCCGAATGCCCCGGCACCGGCCCGATATACGGAATACCTTCCGGCGACCCTGGCCGCAGCCCGGCCCAGTGCGCCACCACCGTGGCCCCCTCGAGCTCAGGCAACAATTCCACCGCCGAGGCCTTCAGGCTCTCCAACGCCTCCTTGGTCGGGGTCTTGTCGTACCCGGCATGCTCCAGCGTGCTACCCACCAGAATATGCCCGTCGCGCCGCGGGATCGCATAGCGCCCCTTGGCCAGCACCATGCTCGGCAGGAAGTCTTCGGCACATTTGAACAGAATCATCTGGCCCTTCACCGGCTCCACCGGCAATTCCAGGCCGAGCGTACGCAGCAGGTCGCCACTCCAGGCGCCGGCACTGAGCACCATCTCATCCGCCGCCAGCACGCCGTCTGCCGTCTGCACACCGGTCACGCGACCGCCTTGCTCGGCGAAGCCGGTAATCTGGCAGTGCTCACGCAAGGTCACGTTGGGCAACGCCAGCAACGCCGCCTTGAGCGACTTCACCAGGCGAGGGTTGCGCACGTTGGCCACGCCGGCCATGTAGATGGCACGCTTGAAGCCCGGGCCCAGCACCGGCACCGCGTCATAGGCCGCCGAGATATCCACGGCACTCAGCGGCCGCTGCTCACGCTCGGCCCAGGCCAGCGCTTCGGCCTCGTCGTCCAGGTCGAGCCAGTACAGGCCGGTGGTGTGCACTTCGGGGTCGACGCCGGTGCTGGCGAACAAGCGCTCGCCCAGCTGTGGATAAAAGTCTTGTGACCAGTGTGCCAAGGCGGTCACGGCCGGGCTGTAGCGCCACGGGTACAGCGGCGAAACGATGCCACCGCCGGCCCAGGACGACTCGCGGCCGACTTCACCCTGATCACACACCACCACCTGCCCGACCTTCGCCGCCAGGTTGAATGCCGTCAGCAGGCCGATCACCCCGCCACCGACCACCACTACTTGCTTGCTCATCTGTCGATCCAACACCTGAAGTAAATCCGCGATGCACCGGGCATCATTCAACCTTCAGCTTCCCCAGCAGTGCACGCTGTCTTCGACGGCACCCGGATTGCGCTGCACGCCGGCCTGGTCGAGCTGGAAATCGCCACAGCGGTCCTGCGCCATCAGCCCGCTCGGCAGCCGCCGGGCGCGCAGCGTGAAGGTGTCGCTGTCGCGCTGGGCCTGCAGGCTGTAATAGCGGGTACCGTCGGGCAAGGCCGGGTCGCCCTCGGCGTATTGGCCAGTGCGTACGCGGTGGCGCTCCAGGCGCAGGGCGGCATCATGCAGCAGGCCAACCACTTCGCTGCGCGCGGCTCGCCGTAGCTGGTCGCTGTAACTGGGGTAGGCAATGGCTGCCAGAATGCCGGTCACGGCCAACACAATCAACAACTCGATCAGGCTCAAGCCTTGCTGCATGTCAGTCTCCTCGCAATCTCTGGCGCCAGGCAATGCGCCGGGTCGTGTCCTCGCCCATGGCATAGACCGCTTCCAGCACATGCCGTGACTGGGTTTGCAGGCTGACGGCGGTGACGCGGTACAGGGTGACCTGCTGCCCTTCCGGCATATGCGCCGCGTGTTCGCTGGTACCCAGATTCTGCAAATGGAAATAGCCGGTTGGCGTGCGCTGCCACTGCCCGCTCAGGTCATGCGGTCGAGCGGGTGGCGGGCACGCCTCGCAAGGGTCGGGGGGAGCACGCTCGAGCTCGCCTGCCCCAGCCAGCAGCGTGGCCTCGGCCTGCTCCAGCGCCAGCAGGCCTTCGCTCAGATAGCCGGTCATCTGCGTTTGCGCCAGCGCATCTCGCAGGGCCGACGCCGCAAGCAGCCCCAGCAGCATGCTCAGGACCAAGGCCAACAACAGGACGATGCCACGCTGACGACTCATGAGGCCGGCACCGGGTTGCGGATTGCGACGCTCAGTTCATGGTGCTGTTCAAGTTCGAGCGTGGGTTCGTAAAGCGTCAGGGCAATATCCACCCCCTCACCCTGTGCCATTTGCACACGCTGCAAACGCATTGACCGCACATTTTCAACCAGCGGCTGGAAGTTGCTGTTGTTGCGTTTGAATCTCAGCGTATTGCCCCGGAGTTGGTAGACATATCTGCTGATGGGGTAAACCTGTGGGTAGCCCTCCTTCAACTCGTCATCCACAGACACTTCGCTCGTACAGTTCGTGTGCAGGAACCACTGCGGCCCACCGGATTGCCCAGGTAACTCCGCCACGACCAGGCTAAGGGTGGATGCTTCGACTTCCATCGGCCGGGCGAATGCGTGCTCTGCGCTCGTACTGCCGAAGTGCTTTGGCTGCAGTCGCAAGCAGCCGAACATCCCGGTCATGCGGATATCCTGGGCCATTCGCAGCAATGCCAGGCGAGCTTCATCCTGCATGCGTACTGCCGTGCTTTGCAGCCGCCAGGTATGGTGGGCCGAGGTAAATAGCTGGCTGGCCACCGCCAACAGCAGCAACCCGATGGTCAGCGCCAGCATCAGCTCAAGCAAGCCGAAACCACGCTGGGCGCCGCTCATGGCCGCCCCCTTTCATGCTCACTGTGCGCCGCCATTGCCGCCTGCCCATCGCGGCGCGCGTCCTCCGCAGCCTGCAATGCCTGCAGTTGCAGGCCTGCCGCTGCGAACATACCCACGGCCACCACACCCACCGCCAACAACACTTCCAGAAGCGTCATGCCCCGTTGTCTTGCGTGCATCCCTGCACCTCCTGCGACTTTTCCTGCAAATGCATTGAACCCGGGCGACTGGACCGCCGGTCCAACGACCGTGAAGCTACAGCCAAGCACTTCCAGGGAGGAATGCACGGTGAAGCAACGAGGTGTAACACTGATACAAATGTTGTCGGCCCTGGCGGTGGCCGCATTGCTGACACAGCTCGGCATGCCGGCCTACGCCAGATTGAGCGACGACCTACACAGGGCGGCAGCTGCACGAGACCTGGCGCAGGCGCTGCGCAGCGCGCGCAGCCATGCCATGTTGCAAAGCCAGCCGGTGCTGGTGCAGGCGTTGGAAGGTAATTGGGGGAATGGTTGGCGGGTGATGCTGGAGCATAACCATCAGGTGCTGCGTGAGCAGCGTCTTTCACGGCCGCTGAAGATCACGAGCAATCGAGGTGAGCAGCTGAAATTCAGTGCGCAAGGGGTTCCGCTTGGGGCAACCAGTAATTGGTTAGGTTCAACGATGGAGATTTGCGAGCGCTTGACCGCAACTAGCCAGTATCAAGTGGTGATGGCATCGACTGGCAGGGTCAGGGTAGATATGGGAGAACCAAAAAAATCCCGATGCAAAGACACCACTAGCAGATCAGCGCGGTCAATGTAGGAGCGGCCTTGTGTCGCGAACGGGCCGCAAAGCGGCCCCGGCAATATCAGCTCTAACGCTGAAATCCTGGGGCTGCTTTGCAGCCCGTTCGCGACACAAGGCCGCTCCTACATGGGGATCGCGCAAACTGCGGTCAGATCAGCGACCGAACCCGCAACTCCTTGGGCATGGAGAAGGTGATGTTCTCTTCCCGCCCATCCAGCTCTTCAGCACCGCTGGCGCCCCAGGCCTTGAGCTGCTCGATCACACCACGCACCAGCACTTCGGGGGCCGAAGCACCGGCGGTGATGCCGACCCGTGCCGTCTGCTCGAACCAGCCACGCTGTAGGTCCTCGGCACCGTCGATCAGGTAGGCCGGGGTGCCCATGCGCTCGGCCAGCTCGCGCAGGCGGTTGGAGTTGGAGCTGTTCGGGCTGCCGACTACCAGTACCACGTCGCACTCGTCCGCCAGTTGCTTGACCGCGTCCTGGCGGTTCTGGGTTGCGTAGCAGATGTCGTCCTTGCGCGGGCCGCCAATGTTCGGGAAGCGCGCACGCAGGGCGTCGATGACGCGGCTGGTGTCGTCCATCGACAGCGTGGTCTGGGTGACGAACGCCAGGTGGTCCGGGTCCTTCACCTGCAGGTTGGCAACATCCTCCTCGTCTTCGACGAGGTAGATGGCGCCACCGTTGCTGGCGTCGTACTGGCCCATGGTGCCTTCGACTTCCGGGTGCCCTTCGTGGCCGATGAGGATGCACTCACGGCCGTCGCGGCTGTACTTGGCCACTTCGATGTGCACCTTGGTCACCAGCGGGCAGGTGGCATCGAACACTTTCAGGCCACGGCCAGCGGCTTCCTGGCGCACGGCCTGGGAAACACCGTGGGCACTGAAGATGACGATGACATCGTCCGGTACCTGGTCCAGCTCTTCGACGAAGATGGCGCCGCGGTTGCGCAGGTCTTCCACCACGAACTTGTTGTGCACCACTTCGTGACGCACATAGATCGGCGGGCCGAAGACTTCCAGCGCGCGGTTGACGATCTCGATCGCCCGGTCGACCCCCGCGCAGAAGCCGCGAGGGTTGGCGAGTTTGATTTGCATGCTCGGCTCCAGGCTTACAGGGCCTTCACCTCGAGGATCTCCACCTCGAAGGTCAGGGTCTTGCCAGCCAATGGGTGATTGAAGTCGATGGTCACCTGGTCGTCATCGAACGCTTTGACCACACCGGGCAGCTCGGTGTTGGCGGCGTCGTTGAAGATGATCAACAGCCCTTCGGACAACTCCATGCCCTCGAACTGGGACCGCGGCATGACTTGTACGTTCTGCGGGTTGGGCTGGCCGAAGGCGTTCTCCGGGGCCACCACGACGGTACGCTTGTCACCGCCCTTGAAGCCGAACAGGGCGTTCTCGAAACCTGGCAGCAGGTTGCCATCGCCAACCTTGAAGGTGGCCGGGGCCTTGTCGAACGTGCTGTCGACGGTGTCGCCGTTTTCCAGGTGCAGCGCGAAGTGCAGGGTGACTTCGGTGTTCTGGCCGATACGGGTGTCAGTCATGGACCGGATCCTCGGACTTCTTGCTCTTGAACATATCCAGCGCCAGCATCACCGCACCAACGGTAATGGCGCTGTCGGCCAGGTTGAAGGCCGGGAAGTAATGGCGGTTCTGCCAGTGCACCAGGATGAAGTCGACCACATGGCCGAGCACGACGCGGTCGTACAGGTTGCCGATCGCGCCACCCAGCACCAGCGCCAGCGCCACGGCCAGCCAGGTCTCGTTGCGCCCCAGGCGCTTGAGCCACACCACCAGCACGGCACTGACCACCACGGCGATCAGGGCGAACAGCCAGCGCTGCCAGCCGGAGCTTTCCGCCAGGAAGCTGAAAGCCGCGCCAGTGTTGTAGGCCAGGGTCCAGCTGAAGTAGTCAGGGATGACGACAACCTGCTGGTACATGGTCAGGGCATTGTTGAAATACAGCTTGGTGGCCTGGTCGAGGACCAGTACCACCAGGCTCAGCCAAAGCCATGCAAGGCGCCCGAAGCGCCCCGCTGCAGGGTTAGGCATAGTGGCGCACCTCGCCGGAACCGCTCAGGTTGTCGACGCAACGGCCGCAGATTTCCGGGTGCTCCGGGTGGCTGCCGACGTCAGCGCGGAAGTGCCAGCAACGGCCGCACTTGGCGTGACCGGACTTGACCACTTGCAGCTTGAGGCCTTCGACTTCGGTGGCCACGGCTTCGGCTGGCGCCTGCACGAACGGCACCACGCTGGCAGCCGAGGTGATCAGCACGAAGCGCAGTTCGTCGCCCAGCTTGCCCAGGTCGGCGCTCAGGCCTTCGTCGGCGTACAGGGTGACTTCGGCCTGCAGGTTGCCGCCGATGACCTTGGCGGTACGCTGGTTTTCCAGCTCCTTGTTGACCGATGCCTTGACGGCCATCACGCGGTCCCAGTAGGCGCGGTCCAGTTCGGTGCCTTCCGGCAGTTCGCTCAGGCCCTGGTACCAGCCGTTGAGCATTACCGACTCGTTGCGCTCGCCTGGCAGGTACTGCCAGATTTCGTCGGCGGTAAACGCCAGGATCGGCGCGATCCAGCGCACCAGCGCCTCGCTGATGTGGTACAACGCGGTCTGGCAGGAACGGCGGGCGACACTGTTGGCGCCGGTGGTGTACTGGCGGTCCTTGATGATGTCGAGGTAGAAGCCACCCAGCTCCTGCACGCAGAAGTTGTGCACCTTGGAGTAGACGTTCCAGAAACGGTACTCGCTGTAGTGCTCTTCCAGCTCGCGTTGCAGCAGCAGGGTGCGGTCTACGGCCCAGCGGTCCAGCGCCAGCATGTCTTCCGGGGCCAGCAGGTCGCGGGCCGGGTCGAAGCCGGACAGGTTGGAGAGCAGGAAGCGTGCAGTGTTGCGGATACGGCGGTAGGCGTCGGCGCTGCGCTGCAAAATCTGCTCGGAAACGGCCATTTCACCGGAATAGTCGGTAGCGGCAACCCACAGGCGCAGGATATCGGCCCCCAGGGTGTTGTTGACCTTCTCCGGCTCGATGGTGTTGCCCAGCGACTTGGACATCTTGCGGCCGTTCTCGTCCACGGTGAAGCCGTGGGTCAGCAGCTCGCGGTACGGCGCGTGGCCGTCGATGGCGCAACCGGTCAGCAACGACGAGTGGAACCAGCCGCGGTGCTGGTCGGAACCTTCCAGGTACAGGTCGGCACGCGGGCCGGTGGCGTGGCCGATGTCATGCGAGCCACGCAGCACGTGCCAGTGGGTGGTACCCGAGTCGAACCACACGTCCAGGGTATCGGTGATCTTGTCGTACTGCTCGGCTTCAGCGCCCAGCAGTTCGGCGGCGTCCAGCTTGAACCAGGCCTCGATGCCTTCCTGTTCGACGCGCTTGGCCACTGCTTCCATCAGCTCGACGGTGCGTGGGTGCAGCTCGCCGGTCTGCTTGTGCAGGAAGAACGGGATCGGCACACCCCAGTTGCGCTGACGCGAGATGCACCAGTCCGGGCGGTTGGCGATCATCGAATGCAGGCGCGCCTGGCCCCAGGCCGGCACGAACTTGGTGTCCTCAATGGCTTTCAGTGCACGCTCACGCAGCGGCTCGCCGGTGGTCGGCTGCTTGTCCATACCCACGAACCACTGCGCGGTGGCGCGGTAGATCAGCGGGGTCTTGTGGCGCCAGCAGTGCATGTAGCTGTGGCTGATGGTTTCGGTGTGCATCAGCGCACCGACTTCGCTCAGCTTCTCGACGATGGCCGGGTTGGCCTTCCAGATGAACTGGCCGCCGAAGAATGGCAGCGAGTCGACGTACACGCCGTTGCTCTGCACCGGGGTGAGGATGTCGTCGTTGACCATGCCGTAGCGCTTGCAGGTGACGAAGTCGTCTTCACCGTAGGCTGGCGAGGAGTGCACCACCCCGGTACCGGCGCCCAGTTCGACGTAGTCGGCCAGGTAGACTGGCGACAGGCGGTCGTAGAACGGGTGGCGGAAGTTGATCAGTTCCAGCGCCGAACCCTGGGCGGTGGCGATGACCGAGCCTTCCAGGCTGTAGCGTTTGAGGCACGACTCCACCAGCTCTTCGGCCAGTACCAGCAGACGCTCGCCGGTGTCGACCAGGGCGTACTTGAACTCCGGGTGGATGTTCAGCGCCTGGTTGGCCGGGATGGTCCACGGGGTGGTGGTCCAGATCACGATGGCGGCCGGCTTGGCCAGCGAAGCCAGGCCGAAGGCAGCAGCCAGCTTGGCCTCGTCGGCAACCGGGAAGGCAACGTCGATGGTCTGCGATTTCTTGTCGGCGTACTCGACTTCGGCCTCGGCCAGGGCCGAACCGCAATCGAAGCACCAGTTCACCGGCTTCAGGCCCTTGAACACGAAACCTTGCTTGACCATCTCGGCCAGGGCGCGGATTTCGCCGGCCTCGTTGGCAAAGTTCATGGTCTTGTACGGGTTGTCCCAGTCACCCAGCACGCCCAGGCGGATGAACTCGGTCTTCTGCCCTTCAATCTGCTCGGCGGCGTACTCGCGGCACAGCTCGCGGGTGCGGTCGGCGGACAGGTGCTTGCCGTGGGTGACCTCGACCTTGTGCTCGATCGGCAGGCCATGGCAGTCCCAGCCCGGCACATACGGCGCATCGAAGCCGGACAGGGTCTTGGAACGGACGATCATGTCCTTGAGGATCTTGTTCAGCGCATGACCGATGTGAATCTTGCCGTTGGCATAGGGCGGGCCGTCGTGCAGGACGAACTTGGGACGATCCTTGCCAATTTCGCGCAGCTTCTGGTACAGGCCAATGCTGTCCCAGCGCTGCAGGATCTGCGGTTCGCGCTGAGGCAGGCCGGCCTTCATGGGGAAGGCGGTGTCCGGAAGGTTAAGCGTGGCTTTGTAGTCGGTCATTTCAGGCTCTTCGTTAACGGTTGAGCGTGCCAATGTGCACGTGCGGCGGCGATATCCGCATCGATCGCCGACTTCAGCGCCTCCAGGGAGGCGAATCGCTGCTCTTCACGCAGCTTGTGGTGGAACTCCACCGTCAGGCGCCGGCCGTAAAGGTCGCCGGCATAGTCCAGCAGATGAATCTCCAGGTGCGGGCGCCCGTCACCGGCAACGGTGGGGCGCACGCCGATATTGCCGACACCCGGCCAGGCCTTGCCGTCGATTTCGATGCTGGCCAGGTAGACCCCGGACAGCGGCACGCGGCGGCGCTTGAGCTGGATGTTGGCGGTAGGTGTGCCGAGCTGGCGGGCCAGCTTCTGGCCATGCAACACGCGGCCGCTGATGCGGTACGGGCGGCCCAACAGGTGCTCGGCCAGCTCGAAGTTGCCTTCGGACAGGGCCTTGCGCACTTCGGTGCTGCTGACCCGCAGGCCGTCCTGGATCACCGTGTTGGCAGCCTCGACGGTGAAGCCGTACTGCTTGCCGGCCTCGACCAGGAAGGCGAAGTCGCCGGCGCGGTCGCAGCCGAAGCGGAAGTCATCGCCCACTTCGAGGTGGCGTACACCCAGGCCGTCGACCAGGATGGCCTTGACGAAGGCATCGGCACTGAGCTTGCTCAGGCGCTGGTTGAATGCCAGGCACAGCACCCGGTCGATACCCTCGGCCGCCAGCAGCTCGATCTTGTCACGCAGGCGGGCCAGGCGGGCCGGCGCGGTGTCGGGGGCGAAGTACTCGCGTGGTTGCGGTTCGAAGATCACCACGCAGGTCGGCAGGCCCAAGGCCTGGCCGCGCTCGCGCAGGCGCGCCAGGATCGCCTGGTGGCCGCGGTGAACCCCGTCGAAGTTGCCTATGGTGGCGACACAGCCCCGGTGCTCGGGGCGCAGGTTGTGAAGACCTCGAACCAGCTGCATAACGCGCTTCTTGCTCATAAAGTGGCCGATTATAACCACACCCGGGCGCTGGTGACAGGCAGCAGCGCCCAAGGGCGGCGTGGAATGCGAAAAACCGACGCCTGACCCGCCCGATGCCTTAGTGCAAGGCCTTGCGGGCGAAATGCCGAGGCCGGAAGCCGCACAGGTACAGGCAGCCGAAATAGGTCACGATGCCCGCCAGTACCAGAGCCCCCAGGCGCACCAAGCGCTCGAGCATGTTGCCCTGCTCCCAGGCCGGCAGGTAATGCATGCCGGCCAGCAACACCGCCGACATCAGCCCCACTGCCAGCACCAGCTTGAGCAGGAACATCGCCCAGCCTGGCTGCGGCTGGAACAGCTGTTGGCTGCGCAGCTTCCAGAACAGCAGGCCGGCGTTCAGGCAGGCCCCCAGGCTGATCGCCAGGGCCAGGCCGGCATGCGCGAGCGGGCCGATCAGGGCCAGGTTGAACAGTTGGGTGCAGACCAGGGTGAATACCGCGATCTTCACCGGTGTACGGATATTCTGCTGCGCATAGAAGCCCGGTGCCAGTACCTTGACCAGAATGATCGCCAGCAAGCCCACGGAATAGGCGATCAGCGCCTTCTGGGTCATGGCCGCGTCGACGGCGGTGAACTTGCCGTACTGGAACAGCGCCACGGTCAATGGCTCGGCGAGGATGGCCAGGGCCAGGGTGCATGGCAGCACCAGCATGAAGCACAGGCGCAGGCCCCAGTCGAGGATCCGCGAGTATTCCTCGCGGTCCTTGTTGGCGTAGGTCTTGGCCAGCGTCGGCAGCAATATGGTGCCCAGGGCCACCCCCAGCACGCCGGAAGGCAGCTCCATGAGGCGGTCGGCGTAATACATCCACGACACCGAACCGGCCACCAGGAAGGAGGCGAAGATGGTGTTGATGATCAGCGAGATCTGGCTCACCGACACCCCGAGGATCGCCGGCAGCATCTGCTTGAGCACCCGCCACACACCGGCATCACGCAGGTTCAGGCGTGGCAGCACGAGCATGCCGATCTTCTTCAGCGCTGGCAGCTGGTACAGCAACTGCGCCAGGCCGCCCGCCAGAACGCCCCAGGCCAGGGCCATGATCGGCGGGTCGAAATACGGCGTGAGCAGCACGGCGAAGGCGATCATCGCCACGTTCAGCAGGGTCGGGGTAAAGGCCGGTACCGAGAAACGGTTCCAGGTATTGAGGATCGCCCCGGCCAGGGACGACAGCGAGATCAGCAATATATAAGGAAAAGTCACCCGCAACAGGGCGGTGGTCAGCTCGTATTTTTCGGCACTGTCGACAAAGCCTGGTGCGGTCGCCCACACCACCCACGGTGCCGCCAGTATGCCAATGGCGGTCACCAGCGCCAGAACCAGGGTCAGCAGGCCACTGACATAGGCAACGAAGGTGCGGGTCGCCTCCTCGCCTTGCTGGGTCTTGTATTCGGCCAGGATCGGCACGAAGGCCTGGGAAAACGCACCCTCGGCGAAGATGCGCCGCAGCAGGTTGGGCAGCTTGAAGGCGATGAAGAAGGCATCGGTGGCGATGCCGGCACCGAAAACACGCGCCAGGATGGTGTCGCGGACAAAGCCCAGCACCCGCGAAATCATGGTGATCGAGCTTACCGCAGCCAGGGATTTGAGCAGGTTCATCGAAAAGATTCACGCCAAGGGCAGAGGACGCTGCCAGACAGCGTCCGAATGTGCGATACTCCCGCGCCTTCGCAGGGGAGCCAAAAATTCCCGAGTTTACAGGTCGCGCAGCAGAAAGGAATATTTCCCTCTTGTTGGCGCACCGCTCGGCGGAACCTTGCAGGTGGCCTTGACATCCGTTCGACTGATCGGCATGATTCGCGGCCTATTTTGTTTGCTATTTACCTAAAGTCTTTCGAGGAGCTCGACGGTGGCCAACACACCTTCCGCCAAGAAACGTGCAAAACAGGCTGAGAAGCGTCGCAGCCACAACGCCAGCCTGCGTTCCATGGTCCGCACCTACATCAAGAATGTAGTCAAGGCCATCGACGCAAAAGACGCCGAAAAAGCGCAAGCCGCTTACGTTCTGGCTGTGCCTGTAATCGACCGTATGGCCGACAAGGGCATCATCCACAAGAACAAGGCTGCTCGTCACAAAGGCCGTCTGAATGGCCACATCAAGGCGCTGAAAGAAGCTGCAGCTGCCTAAGCGACTTGCTAGTCGAAAAACCGACCCTAGGGTCGGTTTTTTGTTGCCTGCGATTTGTGCACATCGCCGCCTCGCTGCTGCGACCTTTGCAACATCGCCGATCCGCTTTTGTAGGAGCGGCCTTGTGTCGCGATCGGGCTGCGCAGCAGCCCCAGCAATATCAGCATCGACGCTGAAACCGAGGGGCTGCTGCGCAGCCCGATCGCGACACAAGGCCGCTCCTACAAAAAGCAGGGCCGTGTTTGCCCAGTGTGCTACTTCGCTATCTGAATCTTCGGCGCCCACTGCAGCCATTCATCCTCGGCCTTGTCGAACAAGGCGAACGTCTGCTGCGGCCGTGCCGGGTTGCCCATCTGCTCGCCATCCGGCGTGGCAAAGGCGATACCGCCGTCGATCATGGTCTCCACCGACTCGGTACGCACCGTAACCCCCTTGACCAGACCCCAGTCGAAACCGAAGCCGCTGCTGTTCCAGAAGCGACTACCGCTACGCACCAGGGCCGCATAGCGCGGTTCGATCAAGATATGGATCAACACACGGTCAGCGCTCTGGCCCAGCTCGAAGCCCGTCACCTTGCCCACCGCAACCTCACGGTAGGTCACCGGCACGCCCGGCTTGATCGAGCCACGGCGCGGAGCGCTCAGCGTCAACGGCAGGCCGACTTCAGGCCCTGCCACCTGCGGGGCGTCGGCCAAGGCGATGAAATCGCGCTGTGGGCCACGGTCCTTGGCAGCCGGCTGCACTTCCAGGTACTGCCCGCCCACCAAGGTGTCGAGGTTCTGCGTACGCACCAGGCCAAAGGCCGGCTTGACCACCCAGAACTGCGTACCGACGCGGGCGATACGGTCAGCCGCTTCGGTAATGCGCGCCCGCAGAAGCACCGCCTGCAGGTCATCGGTCAGGTCGACGCTCTCGATGCTGCCCACATCCAGGCCGCGGAAGCGAATCGCCGTGCCTGGCTTGAGGCCGTCGGCACGGTCCACACGAATGGTGATCAACGTTCCTGCGCGGTTGACCGCCTCCTGGCTGTCATGCAGGCGGAAGCGTGGGATGTGTCGTTTGAGCGGCACATCAGGCCGTGGCGTATCGAACGCGATACCACCAGCCATCAGGGTCTGCAGTGATTCACTCTTGATCTTGATGCCCGACAGGCCGCCCGTCAGAGTGATACCACTGACATTCCAGAAGCGCGACGAACCGTTGACCAGCTTTTCGTATTCCTTCTCGATATGCACACCGATCAGGATGCGATTGCTGTTGCGGGCGAACTGGTAGCTTTGCACGCTACCCACCTTCACCTGGCGGTACATGACCGGGCTACCGACTTCCAGCGAACCCAGAGTGTCGGCGAACAGCACCATGTGCAAGCCTGGTGCCTTGAGGTCGAGCGGCGGTGCCTTGGCGCGGGCTTCGAACTCACGCTCTGGCCGCGCACCCTTCTCGCCAGGGCGAATGGCGATGTAGTTACCCTTGACCAGCGCCTCCAGGCCGGTGATACCCGCCAGGGAAATCGATGGTTTGACCACCCAGAACTGCGTCCCCTCGACCAGATAATCCTCGGCCAACGGGTCCAGCGTAAGCTCGGCCGATGCACTGGCCAGGTTGTCAGCCATCGTCAGGGCTTTCAGCGAGCCCACCTGGATGCCTTTGTACATGACTGGTGTACGGCCCGCCTGCAGGCCCTCGTAATCGCTCAATTTCACCTTTACCCGGATGCCGGCCTGGGCCGCATCGAAGTCCTCATACAGACGGAACGGAAGGTTCGAGTCGGTGGGAGGGCTGTCCTTGCGGTGTTCCGGCGTGGCAAAGGCGATACCACCGGCAACAATGCTCGACAGCGATTCGCTACGCACTTTCACGCCCGAGAGCGAGGCATCGATGCTGACGCCACTGGCATTCCAGAAACGCGTGTGCTTGCGCACCAGGCTGGCATAGGCCGGCTCGATGAAGACTTTGATCTCGACGGTGCTCTGGTCCTCGGACAGGCGGTAGCTTTTGACCCGGCCAACCTGGATCTGCTTGTAGAACACCGGGCTGTCACGGTTGAGCGACCCTAGCCGCTCGGCCTTGAGGGTAAGGTGCAGGCCCGGCTCGGTGTCCGAAAGCGGCGGTGCCACCTTCAAGGCGGTAAAACGCTTGGTGCGCTCCCCCTCCCCCGGGCTGACGGCGATGTAGTTGCCTGACACTAGGGTTTCAAGGCCGGAAATACCCGCCAGGCTGACGCTCGGCTTCACCAGCCAGAAACGCGTACCTTTGGTCAGGTGAGGCTCGGCAGCCTTGTTCATCTCGATGGTGGCGATCACCCCCTGGTTCTCGCCCTTGGCGTCGAGCACCAGGCTTTTGACCTTGCCAACCGGCATGCCCTTGTAGATCACCTCGGTCTTGTTGGCGACGATACCCTCGCCCGACTCGAAGCGAACCTCAATTTCCACACCGGCATCACGGTAAGCCTGCCACGCAAGCCAGCCACCGATCATCAAGGCGATCAAAGGCAGGATCCATATGGCCGACCAGTTCGAGGCTGGGCGGGTTTTAGCCGTTGGCAGGTCACTCATGGTCGTCATCCGACTCCGTGTTATCCCAAATCAGTCGGGGATCGAAAGTTAAAGCGGCAAGCATTGTCAGAATCACCACAGTTGCAAAGGCGACAGCGCCCAGGTTGGCTTCGACACTGGCTATTCGGCCGAAATTCACCACCGCCACCAGAATGGCGATGACGAAGATATCGAGCATGGACCAGCGCCCAATGAATTCGATGAAGCGGTACATCAATATCCGTTGCCGTGCCGAAAGCGGCTGCCGGCGCTGAACGGAGTACAACAGCAAGCCGATGCCCACCAGCTTGAACGTGGGCACTAGGATACTGGCAATGAACACCACGGCAGCAATGGGCACCATGCCATGCTTGAGCAAGGTGATGACCCCGGACATGATCGTGTCGGGGCTGCCTTGGCCCAGGGTGCTCACGGTCATGATCGGCAGCATGTTGGCCGGGATGTACAGGATCGACGCGGCAATCAGCAGCGCCCAGGTGCGCGCGATGCTGTTCGGCCGACGGGCATGCACGATGGCACCGCAGCGTGTACAGGTTTGTGAAGTGCTGTCTGGCTGTTGCCTGTTCAGCTCGTGACACTCATTGCAGACAAGAATGCCTGCATCAATCGCCCGCATGCAGGTCCTCCCCTGATAGCGCACTCCAGATCTGGTGCGGTGACATCACCACCTCGAGCCACACCTGGATCAATAACAGGCTGATGAAGCAGAACAGCCCCAGGCCCACGGTCAGCTCGGCCAGGTCCACCAGCTTGACGATGGCCACCAGCACGCCCATGAAATAGACCTCGAGCATGCCCCAGTCACGCAAGTGGTGATAGATGCGGTAGAACAGCAGGCCGAAACTACGCCCCACGTTCAGGCGGATGCTCAGCAGCACGACCAGCTGACAGAGCAGTTTTGCCAGAGGGATGGCCATGCTGCACAGGAACACCACCACGGCCACGCCGCGCATTTCCGAGTTGTACAGGCCCAGCACGCCGCTCCAGACGGTATCGTCCGATGTCTGGCCAAGCAGGTGCAGTTGCATGATCGGCAGGAAATTGGCAGGCACAAACAGCAGCAAGGCGGTGAGTACCAAGGCCAGGCTGCGGTTGACCACATTGTGCCGATGGGCGTAGAGCTCGTAGCCGCAGCGCGGGCATTGGGCCTTCTCATCATGCTGGAGCACGGGCTTGCGCAGCAGCAGGTCGCATTCATGGCAGGCGACAAGCTGGTCCAGCGGCAACTGAGCCAAGGTTTCAGGTTCGACAGGATTGGGCATATAGCGCTTCTGAATAGGTGCGTGGGCCTATTCTAGTGTTCTGGCTCGAATTGTGGGAGGCAACATAACAGCGGGCCTGCGCGACCTTTGTAGGAGCGGCCTTGTGTCGCGATCGGGCGCGAAGCGGCCGTAAAGCCTGTATCCCGGGTCTCACAGGTAAACCGCGGCGCCTGGATTGCGGCCGCTGCGCGCCCGATCGCGACACAAGGCCGCTCCTACAGGGATCGCACAAGGCCGGGGGATTCGCACAAGGTCGGAGGATTTAGGTGAGGCTTGGGGGTTTTAGGGCCAGAAAGACAAAACCCCTACCTGCATGTGCAGATAGGGGTTTTGCGAAATGAATCTTGACGATGACCTACTCTCACATGGGGAAACCCCACACTACCATCGGCGATGCATCGTTTCACTGCTGAGTTCGGGATGGGATCAGGTGGTTCCAATGCTCTATGGTCGTCAAGAAATTCTGTTGCCAGAATGTCCAGATGGACAGCCCAGCGAATTCGGATATGCGATATTTGTGATGTTGCGAATTTTCGGTTCTTTCGTCTTCACCACCACAATTTGGCTTTCGTGCGCAAATTGCTTGGGTGTTATATGGTCAAGCCTCACGGGCAATTAGTATTGGTTAGCTCAACGCCT